>CAJXPP010000088.1 GCA_913058195.1 uncultured Gammaproteobacteria bacterium
GTATCAGAAGGTATGGTGTTAGCTGCAGGTCCAGGTGGTAAAGATTTATTTATCTTAAACCCTGATGACGGTGCACAACCCGGAATGCGCGTTAAGTAAACACGCTACGGCTATTTATGATTATAAATAGCCGTATTCTTTACCTGTCGACAAGAATGCCGTGAAAGTGCCATTAAACAGATTAATCCTGCTGATTGAAGCATTAAACGACTGCCAATTATCGTTAAACTATTCTGACCTTCATTAAAAATAAACCTAGCAAATTGCCACAAGCATAGACTGGCCCAAATCAATATAAGCATTAGTCGCTTCGCTAATGCCTTTTGATTTAAGATGGTCGGCAAAACCAAGTCGTGCACTCATTACGATCCAAAATACTGCACTAATTAAGCCTACAATTCGCCATAGCGTTGACTTTGCCCACTTAAGTGCAAAAGTAATAGAGAGTACATACAGTACAAAACCAGCTAATTTAGATGATGCCCAACCATTCACGAATGGGTACAAGTTAAGTGGATTAACTGCAACCAGATAAATAAAGGTGCAGATAAAGAAAGTATATAAAATATGCGGTCCAATCTTCAGTAATTTATTGTTGACCTTGTCAGACCCTTTCATCGTTAACACAAAGTTAATAATAAAAAAGATAAACGTAAGCGCAATTATGCTTAGGTGGGTGTGCTTAACTATCATGTACATATTATTGTTCCTTAGAATTCATTTTTTTATTTAATACTTAGACAGGCACTATATAGTTTGTTTAAGTCAGATAAAACCATATCTTTTGTGTTTTTTTGTTGAATTAACTCAAAGGTACTTAACGCACTCTTAATAATCAGGTTCAAATAGTCGCACTTACAATGGTAATAAAACTGAAAAAACTAGCGTAAGTTGGCCTTCTTAATCTAATAAGGCCAGTTCATTATATTCACTTTATTTTCTGCAACGGCCTTGCCTAGCATTACATAAGGTGAATGGCATTCAAGCTATGATGTGATGTAGCTGTTGTTTTAAGCTAAAATAAAATCACCCTCTAAGTGACTGCGCATCGAATGTAAAATTGTAAGGTGACGATGTATTTATTGTCTTGGTTTAACTTCTTAGAAGTTTTCTGTCAATCACCCGATAAAAAACACTTCAGTTGATATTAATCAGGTGAGCAGTCATCATTGGTATAACTATTCGAACTTAGTTGAAATAATAAAACAATGAATAATGCTCCTACACATAAACCCCGTCCAATAATTGACCTTTTACTTAGCATCGTTTTACCTTCTTTTATTCTAATGAAATTAAGTGGTGAAGATGATCTGGGTGCCAGTGGTGCCTTGATTGTTGCCCTTGCTTTTCCTCTTGGCTGGGGGCTTTTTGAGTTAATAAAATATAGAAAATTCAATTTTATTGCTTTGTTAGGTTTGGTCAGTGTTTTACTGACAGGTAGTATTGGTTTATTTGAGCTAGATACTAAATGGTTAGCTATTAAAGAAGCGGCTATTCCTGCTGTGATAGGTATTGCCGTTTTAGTCTCTACTTTTACACCCTATCCCTTAGTGAAAACACTGCTCTTTAATCCTGCTGTTATGAATGTTAAAAAAATTAAACAGCAGTTAAAACAGCATAATAGTACTGATGTATTTGATAGCCGCTTAATGAAGGCAACTTACCTTATTGCTGGCTCCTTTGCCTTTTCAGCAACAATGAATTACATACTTGCCAAATGGATTGTAACCAGCGCTGCTGGAACATCTGAGTTTAATGAAGAACTTGGTCAATTGACTTTATATAGTTATCCGGTGATTGCGCTTCCATCCATGGTGATGATGTTAGGCATATTTTACTATTTATGGCGTGCAATTCATGATCTTACCGGACTTGAACTAGATGAAATTCTAGCCCCCAAAGTAGCAAAATAATAAGTTGGTTTAATTAGCGCTTAAGAAAGCGAATACGACAATATGGCAAGTAGCGTTAACGATGATAATCCCATCGGCATAATTTGCGTTTACTTAGCTATTTAAAATAACATACCCAAAATACACTCCTCTTTAACAAGGTAACTATGATGAAAACAACGTCAAAAATAGTTTGTACTCTATTAGCGGTATTCACTAGCTTTAGTGTGTTGGCAACTGACTTGAAAGTTGGTGATCAAGCACCAAACTTTAAATTACAAGCAACCAATGGTGACTATTACCAACTGACTGATTACAACGGTAAACAAGTCGTGGTTTTAGCTTGGTACCCAATGGCTAATACTCGAGGGTGTACTTTTGAATGTAAATCATTGATAGAAAAGGGCCATTTAATTAGAGAATACAATACGATCTATTTTATGGCCAGTGTTGATCCTTTAGATGACAACAGAGACTTTGCCAAGAAAACAGGGGCCGACTTTCCCATGTTAAGTGACCCATCTAAACAAACAGCTAAGGCATATGATGTGTTGAATATTATGCGAGTCGCAAGCCGAGTTACTTTTTATATATCTAAAGAAGGGAAAATATTAAAAATAGATGATGATATCAACCCGAAAACTGCTGCCGAAGATATAGTAAAACACCTAAAAGAACTTAATGTAGAGCCTAACTTATCTAAATAAAGGACGTATTTTATACAAAGCTTACTTAGTTAGTTGTTATTTCTAAATCATCGCCCATTACACTCTTTTCAGTGCCATAAAGAAGGTATCTAAAAATAGGAACTTATTCGAGCTCCTGAGCTTGGCAGCAAAGCGATATCTAATACATCTATCCTAGACTTAATATAAAGTTTCTCGTGCATTCAAATTGAGGTCTAAGACTTGAATCGAATCTGCTCGACTTCAAAGTCGATGGGGTTCGAGTAATCCTATAGTTTATTTAGACTTGCCAACTAACGTCAGGCTTCCAGTCACGGACCCAGGCAGGAATATCATCTGCAGGCATGGGCCTAGCTATGCCATAACCTTGTGCTAATTCACAGCCTAGTTTCAATAATGCAGTACCATGCTCAATAGTTTCAACACCCTCAGCAATTACGTCACGTTTAAATGATTTAGCTAAGCCTATAACACCTTCAACAATCGCTAAATCATCAGGGTCAATAAGCATGTCACGTACAAAGCTTTGGTCAATCTTGATTAAGCTAGCTGGTAGGCGTCTAAGGTAAGTAAGTGAGGAATAACCTGTGCCAAAGTCATCTAGAGCAAAGTTCACTCCCAGAGCCATACAGGCATTCATTGTTGCCGAAATATGCGCCACGTCATCTAATGCACTTGTTTCCAGTACCTCTAGTTCTAAATAGCGGGGGTCAACATCAGGGTGGGCTTCTAGTAATGTGATGAGCCCTTCCGTAAAGTCAGACTGCTGTAATTGTGTTGCAGCAATATTAACACTTGTGCTGACAGGGAGATTGAGCCCCATCTCTTGCCATTGACTGATTTGGATCAGTGCGGTGTCAATAACCCATTCACCTATTTCAATCATCATGGTGTGATTTTCAATGATAGGAAGGAACTCGATTGGATTTAATAGACCTCGCTGTGGATGTTGCCAGCGAATAAGCGCTTCAACGCCTATCACCATTCCTGTTCGCATATTAATCTTAGGCTGATAATAAAGTACAAATTGCTGCTTATCTAATGCGATGCGGATCTCCGCTAGATTTTCTCGTTGCTCTTTAACAGCGTCATCTTGAGTGGCATCAAATATGTGGTAGCGGTTTTTGCCCAATTCTTTAGCCACATACATAGCCTGATCTGCATGACGTAGGAGCTGGTCGGTATCCACATTGTCTTGCGGGTATAGGGTAACACCAATACTAGCTGATACATTTAACACTACATCACCCACTGTGACAGGTTTAGATGCTGCCAATAGAAACCGCTCTAATACAGGCTTACAATCTTCGGCTTTATCTAAACCTGTCAACACCGAGACAAACTCATCACCACCAAAGCGGGCTAGGGTATCACTTTCACGTAACACCTTTTGCAGCCGCGCTGAAAGTGTAATCAGAAGCTTATCACCCACATCATGGCCATGAGTATCATTGACGTACTTAAAGCCATCTAAATCTAGAAATAACACAGCAGCTACGTGACCATGACGTTTGCTTTGCAATAAGGCTTGAGAAAGCCGGTCAGAAAATAATGTTCGATTAGGTAATTTAGTGAGTAAATCTGAATGAGCGACAAGCTCTAAGTGCTCATTCCTTACAAGTCTGTCTCGTCCATGCATTATTAGCCATAATATCACTCCAAATAGGACGCTCATAATAGAGCCCGTAATCAAAACTAACCAAGAATCAATAACATCAACGCTCCGGTAAAAATTGGGTAGCGCAGTAATATTGACAGTCCATACATGCCCAGCAATTTCTATGCTATGTCTTGATTGAAGTGCTTCGACGCTTCTATTTGAATGTGATGAAATAGAGATGTGATTCTTATACATTCTTGAACCCTGATTAGACTCAAGCCCATCAAATATTTCAACGCCAATATCTTTTGAATAATCTCCATGCACCTCTTGCATCAAGTCATCCATTCTATATGGCGAGTAAACCCACCCTTGGATATTAGCTTGCCGATTTTGCAGTGTATTGACAGCGCTGCCATTGGTATAAACGGGAAGATAAATCAAAAAACCTGCCTGTTCTTTTTCACCAGATTCTTGAACTAAGCGAACTTTTCCTGACATTGCAGGTTTACCACTATCACGAGCTCGCTGCATTGCCTTTCTTCGAATATCATTTGAATACATATCGTATCCAAAAGCGCGAAAGTTACGTTCGTCAAGTGGTTCAAGATATATGATTGAAGTATAGAATTCTCGTTGTCCTCCTGGCTTTATCTCATATCCTGCATAACGCTTTTGCCTAATTGATTCTATATGAGCTTTTTTTTGACCTGGAGGAATTACAAGTGAAAATCCTACTCCTTGAATACCTGGGAAGTTACTTTCTATCCTTAGTGAGGCAACATAACTTCTAAATTCATCATGAGTTACGCTCCTAGACGCCTTAAATAAGCCACGAGTACCTTCCAATACTTGTTGGGAAGTAACCATTTTATGTTCAATTTTACTAAGAGATTCCTGAACTCGAAAGTTGAACTGTTCTTGGTATTTAATAGAAGCTGATTTATCAATTTCCTTCCAGATCCCTACTGTAATAATAAGCAATACCAATACAACTGCCAGCGGAAGAATCTTAAGCGAGCTTATGCCCATAAGTGAGGTACTGCTTTAAGTGTGAGTGGCATGCTTAACTATACTAGATGAACAACCTATATCAATCAAGCAGCATAATTTTAATGCGACAGATTACAAGAAGTAATAATAAGAGGCTCGATATAAGGCTTTAAATAAATTATAATTGTTATGATGATAGAAATTAAATTACAACAGTTCTGAACTACTGTTTATAAGTATATGTCTAGTTGTCACTGTTCTTTTATTTGGATTATTACAATGCCAGAATCACAAGCACTTGATAGACACCATACCCCTACTTGTCTATCAGATCGAATAGCTTACAGAGTCGTAAAGTTTATGCGTTTTTTTGCCGATGCATTTTTTTCAGGGCGATATGGTCATCGTGCTGTTGTTTTAGAAACGGTTGCAGCTGTTCCTGGAATGGTGGGAGGCGCCTTACAACATTTACGCTCACTACGACGCTTGGAAAATGATCATGGTTGGATCCACACCCTACTAGAAGAAGCAGAAAATGAGCGTATGCATTTACTAACGTTTATTGAAATAGCTAAACCGAGTAAGTTCGAAAGATTACTTATTGTGTTGGCCCAAGGCATTTTTTATAACGCATTTTTTATCCTATATCTGTGTTCATCAAGAATTGCTCACCGTATTGTCGGCTACCTTGAAGAAGAAGCAGTTTATAGCTACACAGAATATTTAAATGGGGTTGATAGTGGAAAATATGAAAATATTCCTGCACCTCAAATAGCCATCGATTATTGGAATTTAGCCAGTGATGCTAAGTTACGCGATGTAATCTTAGTAGTCAGGGATGATGAAGCTAGCCACCGAAATGTCAATCATGACTTTGCAAACACGCTTGAAGAGTTACCTAAATAATAATCAAGTAAGGGCTGACTCGAATGCCATGCTTAGCCTAGTACCAATAAAAACTAGATCTTAATCGTTGTATTTATAATTAATAGTACACTTTGTTAAATCTATAAGCTGCTTAAACAAAAAAGCCACTGAGAAAAATCACAGTGGCTCTTCGGTTTAGAAAATTAAACTTAAGCAGTTACAGTCGATTTAGCTTTACGACGTAATCCCATAAAGCCTAGTAATGCAGGGGCGAATAAAAACGCTGCTGCAGGCACTGGTACTGCCGATACATTTGTTAGCTCAATTGTAGCAATACTCGAATTAGCAAAATTAAAACGTTCAGTATCAACACCCTCGGCATTAAGGAAAGAGGCAAAAGCTAAACTGTTTGCTTCCGAAACTACACCATTTTGATCTACACCTTGATTAGCGCCGCTTTGACCACCTGCAATACCAAACAGACCATTTCCTGCTGAAGAAGCAAAATCATTTACTTCTGTGCCAGCATCAAAAAATGTTGATATATCAAAACTTAAGCTCGAAATTGAGCCGTCAAGTAGGCTGGAAATATTAAATGCAAATGGGTTGTCATTACCGATAAAGAAATCTGAACTCGGAAGGACCATTGATGCAAATGAAAAATAGTTATTACTTCCATTATCACTAACAGTAAATTCACCTGTCGTTGTTGAACCTGGAGCAATAAGGCCGCCAATCGTACCGTCAACACCTGAACCACTAAAGCTACTACTTAATACTGCTGTATTACCATCTTCAGCTAATGCTTCAAGGCCAGCGCTTGCTGCATCTCCAGCAGTGAAGGTGTCAAATGATCCATCATGAAATGCAACCCATGCAGGCGTTAGATAAGTACCTGTTTGACCTGCGTTATTAGTAATTTTAACTTGAATTTGTGCAGCACTTACTACTGAGCTAGCGAGTACTAAACTAGCGGCTACTGCTAACAGACTATGCTTTTTTACGTTTTTCATCAGAAAATCCTTTGGTATGTATAAACAAAAAAAACGTGGCTTTTTACCATCGTTATATACCAATACGTACCTCAGATGAAAAACGATACTTTAAATTGTTATTTTTTATTTATTAACGTTACTAAGCCAACAACAGCACCAAGCACTCCAACTAAAATACCAGGTAAAACATGAGCAATTAAAGTGTGCTGAGGTTCGTACATACAAGCAAACTGCATTATTAGTGTAGATGTACAACCTGATGCTAAACCCACTAATAAGCCAGTACTTACAGGATAAACTGGCCATTGCTTATTTACCCAATAAAGCCCAATGAACAGTATTGGCAAAGCAAAAATAAATACCTGCAAACTACAATGTGCACGCATGCCATCTATTGAGGGCTTTAAAGCAGGGCTTACTAAGTCAACCATATAAAAGCCCAACCAAATAAGCACACTTAATAATGGCCATTTAAGACGGTCAATCAATGTTTTAGGTGCTGGTATAGCAAGTTTAAAACCTGAATAAAGTAATATTGCAATGCTCAAAAATCCAGCAGCACTTTCTGCTAAAAACTGCATGGATGATATCAATTGATTAGCGGAACCAGAGCGAAAAGGCCCTGTAACAGCATAGACTGAAAGAATAAATAAATAAAAGCCCATCAAATAGATCAATGACATCAAAGCAACATTCGTTGATTTGACTGGTTTTAAATCAAGCGTCAGCTCATCAATGAGGTGCTGTCTATTTTTTATATTCACTACACTAACTCCTCTTGCCATTGTTTCTTTATATTATGCAGTCCTCTGCGTAACCTAGCCTTCACTGTTCCCTCAGTAACGCCTAATAAGGCAGATGCTTCAATCGTTGTCATTCCGAGGTATTTTGTCAAAGCAACCGCTTGTCGTTGCTCATTTGATAATTGGTCCATCAAACGCTGTCCATCAATGATGCGGTCTAAATCTACATCACTTATCTTGGAGTGGTCAAAACTTGCAAACTCGGAGGTGACTCGGTTAACAGTTTCACCTGTCTCTTATACACATCTGACGCTGCCGACGATCTACTCTGTGTAGATC
>CAJXPP010000089.1 GCA_913058195.1 uncultured Gammaproteobacteria bacterium
CTCCTGCTACTAAAGAATTAGACATTAGAACGGTTCTTTGACTACCAGAAATAGGGCCAATCTGACTTTTCGGTGGCTTAATTAATGTTCGTTGTACAATTTGTGGTCGACCTTTTTCATCCAGTAACGATACCAAGGCCTCACCCACGCCTAATTCAGTAATAACCTTTTCTGTATCTAGTTCCGGGTTGTCACGAAATGTTTGTGCAGCAGCTCGTACTGCCTTTTGATCTTTGGCTGTATAAGCACGTAAGGCATGTTGAATACGATTACCTAATTGCCCTAAAACACTATCGGGAATATCTGTTGGGTTTTGAGTCACAAAATAAACACCGACACCTTTAGACCGAATCAAGCGAACAACCTGCTCTACCTTGTCTAATAGAACTTGTGGCGCTCCTTTAAAAATCAAATGTGCTTCATCAAAAAACAGTACTAACTTAGGCTTTTCTGGGTTACCCACTTCCGGTAACTGCTCAAATAATTCAGCCATTAGCCACAATAAAAAGGTGCTATATAACTGCGGCGAATTCATTAAACTGTTTGCCGCCAGCATATTTATAATGCCTTTACCTTCGACATCCGTTTGCATTAAATCATCTAGATTCAATACTGGCTCAGAAAACAACTCATCGCCGCCTTGATCTTCTAAAGAGATTAATCGGCGTTGAATCGCACCAACGCTCGCTGATGAAACATTGCCATACAAAGTGCGGAATTCTGCTGCATTATCTGAAACAAATTTAAGCATTGCCCGTAAATCTTTAAGATCAAGCAATAACCAGCCATTATCATCTGCAACACGAAACACAAGAGATATCACGCCACTTTGCGTATCATTAAGATTAAGTAATCGTGATAATAGCAACGGCCCCATATCAGAAATAGTCGTTCTAACAGGATGTCCTAACTCACCAAATACATCCCAAAATGTAGCTGGAAACCCTTCAAAATCAAAGTCATCCAAATGCATTATTTCTACACGTTCAGCTACTTTTTGATGCGGTTTACCAGGTTGAGTAACACCTGACACATCTCCTTTGATATCAGCTAAAAATACCGGTACACCCAGTTCACTAAACCCTTCGGCTAAACCTTGCATGGTGATGGTTTTACCTGTCCCTGTTGCTCCGGCAATTAAGCCATGACGATTTGCCATTTTGGCCAGCATATTAATCGGTGTCGAACCTGCTTGACCAATAAAAAGTTGATGTTCCATGTATTCCCCTTTAATTCTTAAGCCGTCTTTAACTTCTTAGCTGTTTAACAACGCCCCCAATCCACTTTCGCGTTGATGCTGAGTTATCACTGTTTTACGAACAACCACATCATTTGCCAACAACATTACTTTATTTTTGGCACGTGTAATAGCGGTGTAGAGCAATTCTCGATTTAAAATAGCCGTGTCTTCTTGTGGTAATACTATGCACACTTGCTCAAATTCTGAGCCCTGACTTTTATGAATAGTAATCGCAAATGCAGTTTCATGTGCAGGCAAGCGAATTAAATCCACCCAGCGCAATGCATTATCAATTAAGAAGCAAGCACGTAACTGCCCTGTTTCATCTTTCAAAATCAAGCCTGTATCACCATTAAATAACTGTTGTCGATAATCATTTTGGCTAATCATAATCGCCCGTCCGTGATAAAAATCTTGCTGACTTCGCCAACCCATTTTAGCCACATAATGTTGAATAGCCCAATTGACCGTCATCACCGACTGTGGCCCTTTTTTAGTTGCGCATAACACCCTATATTGCTCAAATTTATGTATACAAGTCAAGGCGTCAGCGCCAGAATTAACAGCATCAAAATAAGCCTGATAACCTTCAATAAACTGGTCATCTTCAGATTGTTGCCATACATCATCAGCCTCCACCAATTCAGACATGACGCGTTTGCTATCACCTGATTGCACCGCATATGCCAAACGACCAATGACACTGTGTTGATCAAAGCGATAACTATGCTGAAGTTTAACCACGCTATTACTCATCGCTGTCATATCGTTTGCCAAATACTCACTTAAATCAAGCCCAGCTGATTGCTTGGCTATGGCAATAAAACCATCATTAAACATCATCGAATATTGGCATAAATTTGCTAACACCGCCCCTGATTCAACCGAGGCTAATTGTTGGCTGTCACCAAGTAATATCAATCGTGTCGTCGGCGCTAATGCCTGTAATAATTTTGCCATTAAGCTTATATCAACCATTGAGGCTTCATCAACAATGACCACATCAAACGGCAAAGTTCGTTGTGCGTTATATCGACCTTGTTCCTTACTTGGGCTAATGCCTAATAAACGATGCAAAGTTTTGGCTTGTATCGTGGCATCGTCTTCATCACTAATTACATGCTGCAATCGTGTGGCAGCTTTACCTGTTGGTGCTGCCAAGGCAATACGGGTCTGTTTATTTTGATGATGTAAACATTGCAATATTCGTAGTACAACCGTCGTTTTACCTGTACCAGGACCACCAGAAATCACACAAAACTGGCGTGTTAGTGCCATCAATACTGCAACTTTTTGCCAATCAATACCTTCAACAGATTTCGGCCAGACCATCATATCTTGTTTTAAGGCTTCAATATCCACCAGCTCAACAGATTGATTACGCTTTGAAATCGCTTTGGCTACATTCTGCTCATCATGCCAGTGACGATATAAATACAAGCTACCATCATCGCCAATAATTAATGGACGGTAGTCATCAGCTGTGCCAACTACATTACTGTGTTTTAGCCGTGTTTTCCATGCTTCTAATTGTTCAGGTAAATAGTGACTGACACTTTGATAAGCAGTGTCCATACGCATTAAATTCAAACACACATGACCTTGTGCTACTGCTTCAGTTAATAAGCCAGCAGTGATAGCAACCACATTGTCATCACCATTATCGACTCGTTCGATATAGGCTGCAAACTGACAAGCTAGTTCGCTGAATCCAGCTTGTCTTAATAGTCGAGCCACATTAGGCGTTTTGACATCACTCATGTCTTCCCCCTAATTCAACACCCTGCAAATACTGATCAAACGCCGTTAATAATTCAGCACTAGGTCTATCAGCAAACACACCAGCTTGGCCCCACTCAGGATGCATACCGCGAATAAACAGATAATAGACACCACCCAAATGTTGCTCTGGCTCATAATCAGCCAAGCGTAACGATAAATAACGATGCAAAGCCAGACTATAGATTAGATATTGCAGTGGATAATGATGTGAAATCATTGCCTGATCGAGTTGAGAAGAACCATAATCCACTAGTTCGGTACCTAAGAAATTTGATTTGTAATCGACCACATAATAACGGCCTTCATGCTCATAAACTAAATCGATAAAGCCTTTCATAAAGCCGCTTAAGTCATAAAACTCTAACTGTTTTATAACATGTGACAATGCCGTTTCGTCTTCTATATAAGGTGATAAAGCCTGTTTTAATGTTCGAGCTGAAAGTTGTGCTACAGGGAAATAAAACGCCATTTCATCTAAACGTTGCTCTGGTTTAAGATCTGCCAAACAAAATTTACTACCAGCCGCTAAGGGTGTTTTAACCACATCACATAACCACTCACATACCGTCGGCATCCATGATTGTTCAAAACCATAATGAAGTAAACATTTATCAACTAAAGCGGCCATGCCTTCGTTATCATCAGGGTTAAAATCCCAATCTTCAAAAATACTGTGCAAACAGGTTCCCGCTTGTGCGCCACGTGGAAATTGGAAGCGATCGATTAAACGCAGTTTTGATACCACTGGTGCTGTAGCTTCAAGCTCGCTATCAACACTGTGAGCATCATAATCTGGTAATTCAGCATCATGTCCTGCCGTTAAAGCACTAAAGCTACCAATTCGCCATGGCTTCTCGATATGGCCCGTAAATTCACGGGGTTTTAATATTGGCTTGCCATTAAGGCTATCTACTAAAACTTCAAGCTCTTGCTCAACAAGCGGTGTTAATGAAATAGTTTGCTCACTAGCCTCCACCAGCTGCTGCAAATCAGCCTGCATACTGTCAGTATCAATCACACTCTGTTCTGGGTGCAGTAAACTAAACAAAGCTGAATTATTAACACTTTTGACACTGCCCCAACAAATCACACAGCGTTCTCTAGCTCGGGTTAAAGCCACATAAAGCAGGCGTAAATCTTCAGCTTTTTCTTCTTGCAACACTAACTCTTTGGCTTTCGATAAGTCAGGTTCAACCATCGCTACATAAGCAGCATTGTCATGGTCAGGATCATGAAAACGTAATATAGGATCAGTAGCCGAACGTAAATTGGCATCCCACAAAAATGGACAGAACACCACGGGGTATTCCAAGCCTTTACTCTTATGGATAGTAATTATCTTCACCAATTGCTCATCACTTTCTAAGCGTAATTGAGCAGTTTCATCTTCTTCAGATGATTGACGATGCGAAGCTAACCAATGCAACACGGCTTCCATTGCATTCTTTTGTCGACTGCAATAATCTTGAATCAACTCAGCCAAGTGAGTCAGATTAGTTAATTGTCGCTCACCATATGGAGAAGCCAATATCCTTTGTTGCACTGCTTGCGTTACCATCAGATGACGAAACATCGACATAAAGCCCTTGTTCAACCACAACTGATGTAGCTCATGGAAAAGGTCGATATAGCTTAGCCATGTCGGTTCATCTTGCTGCACCTCATAAAGCTGCTGTGCCGATAAATCAAATAACGGCGAAGCCAACACAGTGACAATTCGTCCTGTATTATTCGGCTCAGCTACCGCCAATAACAACCGTTCTAATAATAAGGCCTCAAGCGAAGCAAATACATTCTCACGCCCCTGTTGCACGCTGTTAATTCCTCGCACTTGCAAGCAGGCCTGAATCTCACTAGCTTGGCGATGATTACGCACTAATACCGCAATATCACCACCTGATAAATCTCGCCAGTCTTCCTCATCCAAAACCTTAGTTTTGTCCTGTTGGGCTAAGTTTAATAAACGAGCAATTTCATCGGCGGTGTTATTAGCTGACACTCGCGTCATGTCTTTTTTACTTAAGGGCTTATCGCTAGTTGCCCATAACAACTCCAGCGGTGCAGTAGTTTCACCTTTAATGATTAAAGCCGGTTCATTAGACCGTGCAGCATCTACCGGGACAAACGGAATTTCCTCGTAAACAAATGGCTGCTTCGTATTCTCAAATAAGCGATTCACCGCACTAACCAAAGTCGGATGAGAACGCCAATTAGTGCTTAGGGTATGTTGATGTTCTGTGACTGCCTTAGCTTTAAGATAGGTAAAAATATCAGCACCACGAAAGCTGTAAATTGCCTGTTTAGGGTCGCCTACATAAAACGTCGGCAAACCACTTTGATCATAAATTCGGCGAAAACTATCATATTGAACCGGATCGGTATCTTGAAATTCATCAATCAACGCCGCTTGATATTGTGCTTGCAGCTTTTCAATTAAGGCCTGCCCTTGTGGGGCATTTAGTGCTTGTCCTAAGGTCACTAATAAATCATCAAACGATTGCACCTGTTGCTGTTCTTTTAGCTTGGGCATTGTTTCATTCAAATGGGCTAATAAATCCAAGCGTAAATTTTGTAGTTGGATGGTTCGGGCAATATCAAGTTGATTATGAGCATCCACTAATTCCTGACAGCATGACCAGAAGGCTAACTCAGGTAATTGTTGCTCCTTTTTCAAAGCATCTTCTAAACGTGATTTGCTAAAGCGATCAAATCCCTCAAATAAACGTGCTGGTGCACATTCACTTTCTAGCATCGCAGCCAAAGTAATCAACCACTTTTCAACACTGGCAGTTCGATACTTATTACCATTCAATAACGCTTTGTTTTTTAAGGCTGCAATCACCTGCTCTTGCTCAGCAAGCCATGCTTGTTTCACCCGATTAAAACTCTGGTTTACTGTCTGTTGAAAACGCTCAAAATCAATCTCAGCTAAGGGTATGTAATTCAAATACGGCTTACCAATCAAACTACGTACTGATTGTAATAACGTTTCGGGAGTTTGTCGTTTAGCCAATAAATACGCTGTCAGTGTAGGATCAGTTTTACTAATCTTACATCGCCAAAAATCATCAGTTGCTGCTAATAATAATTCACGTTCATCACCGACTAAATCAACATCAAAGCGTAAACCACTTTCAAAAGCAAAATCAGTCAATACCCGCTGACAAAAACCATGAATGGTATAAATCGCCGCTTGGTCAAAACTTTGAATAGCTAGGGTGAGTTTATGAAAATCACGTTTATTGGCATCTGAGTCTAATAACTCATCTCGCTTATCCACCAGCTTCTGACGTAGCCGATCACGTAACTCCTCCGTTGCAGCACGGGTATACGTCACCACCAAAATCTGATCGACGGTTAGGTCTTGTTCCAATACAAAACGAATATAGAGTTCAGCTAAAGTATAGGTTTTACCCGTACCCGCACTGGCTTCGATTAGATTAGTCCCGACTAGCTCAACTGTCTTAGTATCGAAGTGTTTCATAACTCACCCTCAACTAGGTGAGCATGGATCGGCTCATAAATTGCCAAGGCTAAGTCTTTAAACGCATCATTTAGTGGTAAATAGTTGGCATACAGTTGCTGGTGATAAACATCATCGGCTTCGGCTGAGGAATACTGCCCACCCTGCCAGGCATTTAACATTGCAGTGTCTGCTGAGGCTTTGGTTTTATTTAATGTGGTTTTGGCAAAGGCGTAGCTGGTATTACTGAGTAGCGGTATCGGTTGGTGAATGCCTTGCCAATACAGTTCTAATAATTGGCTTAATAATGTTTGAGGATCTTTTACTGCTGCAAATTGATAGTCATTATCTTCGGTTAATAAGGTGCTATTTAAAACAATATTCTTTGGTTTAACAGCATTCAGTACCAGATGAGAAATCCATGTCGTTAATATATCGTGGCCTTTCGTTTTTGCCATTCGGTAATGAAAGATACCTTCTTGTGATACCGGTTCAATTTGACCTGTTAGTTCAAACTCATTGAGGCTTAATTCAAATGAGATGGCGGGTAATAGCGCTTCTGGATACTGCGGTAATAATATATCGGCAAAGCTATCAACTTTTTCAGATTCAGCTTCAAATAGTTGTTCGCCCATCATGCCTTGAGGTAATACCCCACTGGCTTTAACCAAGTCGAGCATATTAGTTTGAAGATCATCATTAAGCCGTGTATTTAATAATTGCTGGCGTAGTTGCCAAGCTTGTAGGCCATCTAGTTCAAACGGTTCTCGGATATCGAGTTGTTGTTCAGTTACTTCCAACCGCATACCGAGTCGTTCGCGTAATAAATAGCGAGCTGGATGACGATAGAATTGTACTAATTGATTTAAAGTCACTTGTCGCCAACTATCATCAGCTTCTGGCAAAGTATTATCAAACCATGCCATCGATTCAGTTTTATCAACACTAGGACATTGAGCTTGAGCGAAACTAAACAGCTTATTATTACTCGCATCAAAATAGCGCTGACTAAAGGCTTGTAATGGGTGCTGAGTTAAACACTGTGGCCAGATGTCTTCACCCTGTTCATCACAGTATGATTGATTAAGCACATCTCTCAAGTCACTGACTAATACTGATGGTGGAATAGCGGCGTTATCGCGAATGCTGGCACCCACATAGCTAATATAAAGATGTTGCTGACATGACATTAGCCCTTCTAAAAACAGATAGCGATCATCATCGCGACGTGAACGGTCGCCTAATCTAAAATCATGTGATAGCAGGTCAAAACCTTGTGTTGGTTGGCGTCGCGGATAACTTTCGTCATTCATACCGATTAAGGCAACTACTTTAAACGGAATACTTCGCATTGGTACCATGCCACAGAAGGTAACGCCATGGCCCATAAACCGGCTGATAGTTTGGCTAGTGTCTAAGTGATCATTAACCCAATCTTTGACTAGCGCTAAAGACAGTTTCTGTTCAAACTCGGCTAGTTCGGTTGATTCAACTAATTTACCTAGGGTTTGGCGTACTATATTTAACTCGGTGTCGTCATTACTGTCATGTGATGGCAAGAACAGAATATCGAGCCTGTCTCTTATACACATCTGACGCTGCCGACGATCTACTCTGT
>CAJXPP010000090.1 GCA_913058195.1 uncultured Gammaproteobacteria bacterium
CGTCGGCAGCGTCAGATGTGTATAAGAGACAGGCTGGTGATGTGAATGCTGTTCCACCACTAGGAATCGAAGGCCTTGGCATTATGGACTTTGGAGAACCATTAACACTTGCAAGTAATTCCAAAGGAGCTGTAGGTATAGGTGCTTTGGCAGTAGGTAATGTTAAATATCAGCTACAAAACACTTTGTTAACTGAGACATTAGAAGCAGAAAAACCCGTTTACCTAGATTTCCGCAATGCATTTGATGGCGCTCGTAAACTCGTATAATTAGCTTCCAATAGTACCCATGCAAAATCAGAGCAAACCTGTACTGATCTTTGCTCAAAGTGGGCGGTTCTTAGCCCAATCAGCCAGCCAAGCCGGTTACCGTGTTTGGGTGGCTGATTGCTTTGGAGATATGGATACTCTTGTAGCTTCTGAGCGATGGCAAGGTTTACCTAAGTTAGCTTCGCTAACTTGCAAACAGTTTCTCACCGTATTACAAAGCCTTACTAAAGGTGAAGAGTGTTCACTTATTTATGGCAGTGGCATTGAACAGTGCGCCCACTTATTACATCAATTACCTAATCATATTGAACTAATTGCTAATTCAGCAGACACTATCAATACTATAAAAACGCCAACCTTATTTTTTGACATTTTAAATACTTTAAACCTACCTTATCCAACCACTGTCTTTGACAAGGACCTTGCTAATACAGACTATATTGCAAAGTCTATATCAGGTTTAGGTGGTAGCCATATTCGGCCTATAAGCCAATCAGATAGCCTCCAAAATAATTACTTCCAGAAAATAACGGATGGAACACCTGGCTCAGCTCTTTTTTTAGCCAATGGCAAAAAGGCACAAATACTCAGTATTAATCGACAATATATTGAACCTACACCTCGCTCCCCATACCGCCTTGGTATGATAGAAAGCCCTTTAGATATAACTTCAACGCATCAAAAGCTCATCACGAAAGCATGTAATAGAATTACTCAAAAGACTGGTCTTAAAGGGCTAAACTCCCTAGACTTCATTATCTCTCAGAAAAATGAGCTATTCATTTTAGAAGTAAACCCTCGCCCCTCTGCATCAATTGAATTAATAGAGTCAAAATTCATACCTATAATTCAACTTCATATTAATGCATGCCATGGGAGACTTATTACTAAGTCTCTTGAGACTCCTTCCTGTATTAATTCATTCCGCTATATCTTTGCAGAAAAAAACTTTTCCATTCCTAGTGATATGGTCTGGCCCGTTGAATGCAGTGATATAGCAAAGTCAGCTAGTCTCATAAAAAAAGACGAGCCCATATGCAGTTGTTTAGTTCAAGCAAGTGATCATGCTGCTGCGATGGTGAAACATAAGATAATTCTAGCCCAGATAATTAAACAGCTTTTACCTCAAACTAACTGCTCTTTGTACTCTTATTAATTCCAATAATCTGACCACATCAGCTTTACAATACAAGCTATAGCCGTACTCATGATACTAAGCATCTAGTTGGTTTCGAGAGAGTACAGGATATCGCTCTATCTATGAAAGTACGCTAGTTTATGCTGATGTTAGTGAGTTAGAACACCGCCTATTTCATGCATCAAGGCAGCCTTTGCTAATGAATAACTCATCTCATCGGCGCTAAACCATCTAGGAACCACTTCGACTAAAGTACTCTAGGATTATAAATTCTCTATGCAAAACAAGGTTTTCGACTTATTTATGATGAAGCAGGAAGACTTACTTTCCTGTTTCATATATCTTGTTTTACATATTATCTTCATCAAAATTGTAATCTAAGTTTGGCGAAGGCTCTTGGATATAATAGCCTGATGCATAATCGACACCTAAACGCCATAATAATGCCAGACTATTTGCATCCGAGACAAATTCAGCAATAGTCATCTTGCCAGCCTCCTTACTCATATTAATAATTGATTTTACAGCAGCCTGATTTTCAGCATCTTTTGACATGTTTTCAACGAAATCACCGTTAATTTTCAAATAATCAACATCTAACATATTAAGGCTATGAGAGAAGTCTAAACCAGAACCAAAGTGCTCTAAGCAAAATTCACAACCAAGCCCTTTCAACTGGGTAACGATATTCTTGGCCTGTTCCAAATTTTCTAGCGCCACAGTCTCACTAATTTCTAATACTAGGGCACTACCATCGATCGAGTGTTCAGATAATGTACTATTTAACCATTCAATTACATCAGCTTTATTCAATGTTTGCTTTGACAGTTTCAAGAAGAAGCGTGTTTTCGGATACTCTTTACGGTGTTCAGCTAACTGTGCCAATGCTTGAGGGATAACCCACTCATCAATTCCAGTCATTAACTCAGAATTATGTATATGGTTGATAAAAGTTGAAGCTTCAATTAGCTCACCATCAGCACCTTTCATTCTAATCATCACATCATAGATTTGTTGCTCAACACCATGAAGACCCACAATAGGCTGGAAGTACAAACTAAAATTACCTTCTTGCAAAGCTTCTTGAATCTGTTCTTGCCAGTACACATCTTCATCACTTGTATCAGTCCCAGCAGTAGAGCTGTCTGCAACGGAGGGTTGATATCTAACCATACGATTACCACCAGCTCGTTGAGCTTGGGTGCAGGCTTTATCTGCTCGGTCAAGACCTACAGAGGGAGAGGCCAGATTTTCAGTGATTCGGCTAATACCGATACTACATTCTAAGTTAAACATTTTCCCATTGACCGTTGAAATATAATCTTCAATTGTTTTACGGTAAACTTCACTACGTTCATCAACGTATTTATCGTCGCCACTAGTAATAATAATGGTGAAAACCTGATCTGAATATCGTGCTAATAATTCACCTTCACTCAGTTTTTCTTTTAATAGTTCAGCAACTCCTTTAAGTACACCATCACTTGCACTCAGGCCTATTTGCTCTTTTATTTTCTGAAAATCATCAATGACAATATACAATAATTCTGATACTTGACGCCCTTCATCTGCTTGTGCAATAGCTTTATTTAATTCTTCCATAAAGCGAACGCGATTATAAAGGTTTGTTAAAGCGTCGATCTCTCGAAATGCTGATACCGGCGTTATTTCTGGCTCCATCAGCGTTAATATTTCACTTGCTACTTGCGCTTCCCTCACCACAAGTTGTGTACAATCTTCACCTTCAACTTCAGCTTTGCTAAATTCTACTGTGACAGGGAACTCCTCGTCATCAGATTTCTTACACAAAACCGAAATGGTTTGGGAGCCCACTGCCGACTTCTCAGTAAACTGTCGATATGCTGTTTTAAATTTTGCATGGTCATTACTTACGACCATATCAAGAATGGATAAACCAGCGACATCTTCCTCCTCTTCATACTCAAATAATGTTAAGTAAGAGTGATTTACATAAATATACATACCTTCATGAACATACGCTACTGCATCGCGAGAAGTTTGTAGTAATAGCTGTGCACGCTTTTCACTTTCTCTCAATGCCCGTTCATTTCTACGACTTAAACGTCGAACAAATAAATTATCTAGTTCGCGAGTAACTGTAAAAGATAATCTTTTTTTATCTGATGTAAGCACAATATCTTGAGCACCTAAATCATATAACTCCTCTAGCTGTTCGGGATCTTCGGCTAAAATAATGCACGGGATATCTCGACCAACATTACGAATCAAGCTAAGGACTTCTTCTGCTGTCACAAGTTCTAAATCACTTCGACAAAGCACCAAATCCCATGAGTTTGTCGTTAAAGACTCCTCTATTCCCGCGATAGTATCATGGCGAGTAGCTCGAACAGCATGACCAGACTGTCGGAGTTGCGTAATTATTTGATCTGCCTCTGTTAAAGAGCTTTCAACTAATAATAATCGTAAAACATCATCAGTTCTTACCATGCTTATTCTCCATCACAGTTGATCTATCTGGCTGTACACCTTCTAATTGAGTCATTTTACTCTCCATCCATTGATAGACACGCTTATTAACATCTCCAGCAGTCATATTCTGAACTTCTATTTTTTCACCAATAACCATCTTTATTTCAGCAGGTGTTTTAATAAAACTATTTTTGGGCCATGCTTTACCAGCATCATGGGCAACAGGAATAACACCTACATTAGTATCAACTGCAAGTTTAGCACCGCCAATACCAAAGCGCCCTATCTGCCCAGTGGGGATGCGAGTTCCTTCTGGAAAAATAACAATAAAAGACCCAGAGGCTAAGCGATCTTTTCCTTGTTCGACCACTTGATTTAATGCTTTTCTACCTGCACCACGATCGATAGCTATAGGGTTTAACGCTGCTAACCCCCAGCCAAAGAATGGGATCCATAATAGCTCTCGTTTCAACACCCATACTTGCTGAGGGAAAATCACCTGTAAAGCTAAAGTTTCCCATGCTGATTGATGTTTACACATAATAATACAGGGTTCATCAGGAATATTTTCATAGCCTTCCACTGAAAAGCTAATACCACAAAATACTTTTAACAACCACAAGTTCAAACTAGCCCATTGACTCACGACCTTATAGCGCCATTTAAAAGAAAGAGGCCACAATAAAACCCCCAATAATGAGAAAATTACTGTTGTTATTAACTGGGTGCAACTAAACAGTAGCGAACGAATAAAGAGCATTAAAATTGTACATCCAATAACCATGCTGCAACTGATGCCAAATCATCATAAATTTCGACCCCAGTAGGTAAGGCTTCAGTCACTACATGTTCCGTATTACCTGTTCTCACTATGATAGGTCTTGCACCAACGGCTATTGCTGATTGAACATTAGTTAACGTTGAACCTACTACTGGAATCTTACTTAGATCAATTCGCAAGCGGTTTTCGAGTTCAGCAAGAGCACCATCGAGAGGTTGCCAACAACTACAATTATCATCAGGGCTGTGAGGACAATACAAGACAGCCTCGATCTTGCCTCCCACTTGAGCCAGCATTCTGCGCATCTTGCTATGAATTTTGGTTAAGGTTTCAACATCAAATACACCTTGAGAAATACCAGGTTGGTTTGTAATAACAACAACCCGGTATCCTGCCTGATTCAATCTAGCAATTGCCTCTAAGCTTCCTTCAATCGGAATCCAATCAGCTGGCGATTTAATCATCGTAGCTGAATCTTGGTTAATCACACCATCCCGATCAAGGATTATCAAAGACATTTGAGTTATGGCCTAATTTTGTAAATGTGAAATATCAGCGACACCTAAAAATAGGGCTCGTGTCTGATTAAGAATTGCCAAACGATTTTGACGAACGGTTAAATCTTCATCCATCACCATCACCGCATCAAAAAACCCATCAACTGTCTCACGCATTTCTGCTAAGGTCGTCAATACACCGGCATAATCAGCTGACTCCATTAAGGGCCTAACCTTATCAGAAACAGCACTCAACTTACTTGCTAATGCTTTCTCCGCCTCTTCACTTAAAAGGCTTTCATCGATTTGACCGGCATCACCTTCAGCATCATTCTTACGCAAGATATTGCCAATACGTTTATTCCCTGCAGCCAAGGCTTCTGCTTGTTCTAATTGACGAAAGGCATCGACAGCATATAGTCGTTGCATGAAATCTAAAGGTCGTGTTGGCTGAACAGCTAGCACTGCCTCAAACACATCTGATTTAATACCTTTGTCTTGTGCATAACCACGTAAGCGATCAAACAAATAGCGCATAACGTCTAAAGTAACATTCTCTTCGGTTAAGCTATCATCAAAGCCTTGTTGTGCCGTATCGAGTAATTCCAATAAATTAATATCTAATTCATTTTCAATCACAATTCTTAACACGCCAAGTGCTGCGCGGCGTAAAGCAAACGGATCTTTAACTCCTGTAGGTGGCTGACCGATACCAAATAAACCAACTAAGGTATCTAATTTCTCAGCAATACTAACTGCCTGACCTGTTTTCGTTTTCGGTAATGAGTCACCTGCAAAACGGGGTAAATATTGCTCATCCAGTGCTTCTGCAACATCAGTATGCTCACCATCAAGTCGGGCATAATAACGGCCCATAATTCCTTGAAGATCAGGGAATTCACCCACCATCTCTGTCACTAAGTCACACTTAGCTAATCGAGCTGCACGCTCTGCTAAAAGCGCTTCGCCACCAATTTTAGTCGCAATAACAGCAGCTAACATAGCCACACGTTCAGATTTATCAAACACCGACCCTAATTTATTTTGGAATACGATTGTTTTTAATTGTTCTTGTCGGTCTGCTAATGGACGTTTACGATCAGTTTCCCAAAAGAAAGCAGAGTCGCTTAGTCTAGGTAAAATAACACGCTCATTACCAGCAATCACTTGAGCTGGATCACGACTTTCGATATTACAGATCGTAATAAAATAAGGTAATAACTCACCTGATTTATCACGCACTGCAAAATATTTTTGATGTTCTTCCATCGAAGATATCAATGCTTCGGCTGGTAGTTCTAGAAAACGTTTGTCATAAGAACCTGATAAGGCAACAGGCCACTCCACTAGCCCAGTCACTTCATCTAATAACGCTTCATTGAGAATAGCTTCGCCACCTAGCTGAGTGGCTAATTCAAGCACTTGGCCTCGAATCGCTTCACGTCGTGCAGTCATATCAACAACAACATGGCCTTCAGTTTCTAACTGAGCAACATAGCTTTGGGCTGAATTAATACGAATGTTAGCAGGATGATGAAAACGGTGACCTCGACTCTCTCTACCAGAGCTAACACCTAAAGTGTCATACGGAATCACATCATCACCAAACAATAAAACAAGCCAATGCACAGGGCGAACAAACTCACCGGGCAAAGTCCCCCAACGCATCCGTTTTGGAATTGGCAAATCATTAAGTGCTTGTTGCAAAATTTCAGGAATCAAACTCGCCGCTTCACTACCTGTTTGTAGTTTTTTAAATACTAGCCAAGCACCTTTCTTGGTTTCCAGCTTTTCTAGTTCTTCTACTTCAACACCACATGAACGAGCAAAACCTTGAACTGCTTTCGTTGGGTTTCCTTCATCATCAAAAGCAGAAGCAACTGCAGGTCCTCGACGCTCAACTAAACGATCTTCTTGACGCTCTTGTAAGCCATCAACAATAACAGCCATACGTCGCGGCGCAGCAAACGAACTGATACCAGTAAAACTTAATCCAGCCGTTTCTAAGCCTTTTTTAATACTTGCTTCAAAGGCTTTTATTAATTTTTTTAATGCCTTAGGAGGAAGCTCTTCAGTACCTAATTCAATCAATAAATCACGCGTAGTCATTATTTTTCCTCCGTGTTATCAGCTTGTAACATCGGAAAGCCCAACGACTCACGTCGCTCATAATAAGCTTTTGCCACGGCACGGGCCAAGGTACGAACACGCAGAATAAAACGTTGACGTTCAGTCACTGAAATAGCTTTACGCGCATCCAATAAATTAAAGGTATGAGATGCTTTTAAAACTAACTCATAGGCTGGTAAAGGCAAGCCTACTTCAATCATTCGTGCACTCTCACGCTCATAGTTATCAAAGTTAACAAATAAGCTATCAACATCTGCGTGATCAAAATTATATTCTGACATTTCAACTTCATTTTGGTGGAATACATCACCATAGGTCACTTTACCCTTAGGGCCATCTGACCAAACAAGATCATACACACTGCTAACACCTTGTAAATACATCGCAATACGCTCAAGACCATAAGTGATTTCACCGGCAACGGGATTACACTCCAGTCCACCTACTTGTTGGAAGTAGGTAAATTGTGTCACCTCCATACCGTTTAGCCAGATTTCCCAACCAAGGCCCCAAGCACCTAATGTTGGTGATTCCCAGTTATCCTCAACAAACCTAACATCATGCATCTTTAGGTCAATGCCAATAAAAGATAACGAATCAAGATAAAGGTCTGTCTCTTATACACATCTCCGAGCCCACGAGAC
>CAJXPP010000091.1 GCA_913058195.1 uncultured Gammaproteobacteria bacterium
AGAGTAGATCGTCGGCAGCGTCAGATGTGTATAAGAGACAGGTTAATGTCGCTAGGACATATTGATTAAATATCTGTTCGGACTTGGCGCCATTAAACACAATCAAGCGTATCATCTGATGTTGTTGTAAAAAGCGAGTGAAATTATTAGCAATAATGCTTGAAGCTTCAATATTACTATCTAAACTTCCTTGACGCTGGCAGCTTTGCAAGACATCCCACACTGCAATTTTGTGTTTAATTACGCTAGTACAGAGCTCTGGATAAGATAATTCATCAGCTAAGGAAAATAAGCCCTTCATAATTCGCCAAAATGCATTTCTAGGGTGAGCGTAATATTGTTGTTGTTTATGTGATTCAACACTTGGCATTGAGCCTAATATTAATACTTGTGCATCCACATTTTCAATTGCTGAAAAACTTGTCGATATATCACTATTGCTAGTCATATTATTGATATTGACTGCCTTGATGACGGATCCAGCCATCGATGTGCCTTTGAGCAGGATCATGGTGTGTCCAGTGCAAAACACCGCCTTTTTCATTCCATTCATATTCACCGAACAGGCTTAGTTTATCGCCTACTTTTAGCTTATCGATTCGAGCAGCTAAATCAATATTATGGGCAACTAGAATGGTATGGCCACTGGCTAGTTGAATGATGAAACGCTGGTGGCGTCGGCCATTGTTATCATCGGGAAGTAGTTTTTTTACGATTGCATTGAGTTCAATCTGAACATCGCTCTGTTGTTGCTGATAAATCTGTTCAAAAGAGGTTGTTTCTGTGACCGAATTTGGATCGAATTTGCTGGCGGCATAACCTAAAACCAAAAAACCTATGATTAGCCAGATGCGTTGTTTTTGACGAGGGCGTAGTGACATAACAATATCCATATGAATTAATCTGGATCCTAGGTTAGCTAGGACATAGGGGCACTCATAACTTGTAAATTACAGTATTTTCAGGTTATGAGTGCCCATAGTTTATATAATAAAACTAAGAAACCAGAATGAAACAGACTACTATTCTAACAAAAGTATTGAGTCGTCGAAAATTTGTGTTGGGAGTATCTGCAATTCTGACGGCATCTGCATTTTCTTTGCGTTCGGTTTTGGTAGCGCAACCTAACTATTTATAGGATCCTAGTTCTTAAGGGGGAGGATTTGGCATAGGTAATCAGAAAGTTAATTTTACAGGTTCAGAGCGCTTGACGATAACAGTAAATGGCTCATTACCTGCGTCAATCATACGGTGGCAACAAGGTGAGAAAGTCATCAAAAAAGACATGATGCGATAGGATGATGTGGAATCAGATGCGAATGTCTGATCGCGATATCTCTGCATTCGAAGGCAAGCGAGGTATTGTTGGTTTACAAACTCAAGTTTGAGTATCAAGTGATGTTAACTCAGAAATGTTCATTATCACCTGAGTTTGAAACCAATATTTTTTAGTAAGTATGATAGGGAAGTAAGTATAGGAACAGTCAGGTCTATCTGATATTACTACAGGCTTAAGATTGCGCTATGAAATTGAACGTGAATTTGCGCCTTATGTCGGAATTGAATGGACTAAAAAGTTCGGTGAGACTGCTAAGTTCACAAAATTAGAAGGTGAAAATATAAGTCAGTCTTATTGGGTATCAGGCATCAAAGCGTGGTTTTAAGTATTATTTTTCAACTAGGGGTTAATACGTAGTGCATTTTGAAATAGTAATGTTTTATTTATCGTTTCCTGTTGCAGTTGCTGGCGGTTATAATACTTGATTCGTTTATGAGTTAGAGATTTTTAATGTATCAGTACGATAAACACGATCAAGCGATGATTGATCAGCGTGTAGTTCAATACCGGGATCAAACAAGACGCTTTTTAGCTGGTGAATTGACTGAAGAGCAATTTCGTCCATTACGTTTAATGAATGGATTGTATGTCCAGATCCATGCACCTATGTTACGTATGGCTGTGCCTTATGGATTAATGTCATCTACGCAAGTTCGTAAAATCGCTGATGTATCACGCCGTTACGATAAAGGCTATGTGCATTTCACAACACGTACCAATTTCCAATTAAACTGGCCAACATTAGAGTCTGTGCCTGATATCTTGGCAGAGTTTGCCTCGGTTCAAATGCACGCGATTCAGAGTAGTGGTAACTGTATTCGAAATACAACGTCGGATCAGTTAGCAGGAGTGAATGCGGATGAAATTGAAGATCCACGTCCGTATTGTGAAATTATTCGTCAGTGGTCTACTTTCCATCCTGAATTCGCGTATTTACCCCGTAAATTCAAAATTGCCGTAATTGGTAGTGAAGAAGATCGCGCCGCAACTCGAGTACATGATATTGGTTTACATTTAGTTAAGAATCACGAAGGTGTAGTTGGTTTTGAAGTTTTAGTCGGTGGTGGTTTAGGTCGTACACCTATTTTAGGCCAACAAATTCGTCCATTTTTAGAGAAGAAAGATCTACTGTCTTATTTAGAAGCGATCCTACGTGTGTATAACCGCCTAGGTCGTCGTGATAATAAATATAAAGCACGCATTAAAATCACTGTCCGTGAACATGGTATTAATCATATTCGTGAATTAGTAGAAGCTGAGTGGGTGCAAATCCGCGAGCAATTATTATTAGATGACAAAGAAATTGATCGTGTAAAAAACTATTTTACTGAACCTAGTTATGATGCTGAAGCAGCTTCAGATGAAAGCTTTGCAAAAATGCAGACAGAAGATGCAGGCTTTGCACAATGGATTAAGCAGAATATTGTTGACCATAAAGTTACTGGTTATAAAATCGCTTATATTTCATTAAAAGCACCGGATGTACCACCAGGTGATATCTCAGCAGAGCAGTTAGATATTGTCGCTGATTTAGCCGATAAATTTAGCTTGGGTGAAGTGCGAGTGTCACATAATCAGAATTTATTATTCAGTGATGTTAAGCAAAGTGAGTTGTACGCCTTATGGCTCCGTTTAAAAGAAAAAGGTTTAGCAACAGCCAATATTAATACGATGACAGATATTATTTGTTGTCCAGGTTTGGATTTCTGTGGCTTAGCTAACGCTACTTCAATTCCATTAGTTAAAGAAATTAATGAACGTTTCAATGATTTAGATTACCTTTATGACTTAGGTGATATTAAAATTAAAATATCGGGCTGTATGAATGGCTGTGCTCACCAAAGTGTGGGTCATATTGGTATTCTTGGTGTCGATAAGAAAGGCGAAGAGTGGTATCAATTTACCCTTGGTGGTAGTTCTGAAGCGGATGCCTCACTAGGTGAACGTCTAGGTCGTGCTATTCCGAAGGACCAAGTGGTCGATACAGTTGAAACTTTACTTGAAGTATTTAAAGATAAACGCCATGAGGATGAACTGTTCTTAGCGACTGTTCGCCGTGTGGGTGTTGATCCGTTTAAGGAGCGTGTTTATGCAGATAATTAAAGATCGTGAAATCGTCAAAGATAATTGGCTGCATTTAGATAATGATGCGGAATTGACTGCAGGTAATATTACCGTGTCTTTGGCCCGCTGGCAGGAACAGCATGAAAGCTTAGAAAAACATGACGGTGCATTAGGTTTGCGTCTAACAGGCGATGATCCTTTAGAAGAAATCGTACCTGATTTAGCTAAATTTTCTATGATTGTATTGAATTTTGCTGCATTTACGGATGGTCGATGTTATTCATTTGCTCGATTACTACGCGATCGATATGACTTTATTGGCGAAATTCGTGCTCAAGGTGATATCTTGCATGATCAATTGTTTTATATGACGCAGTGTGGAATCAACAGCTTTGAGATGGCAAACCAGAACCATCTTACTGATGCGATGTCTGCTTTTGATGATTTCACTGAAAGTTATCAAACCACAGTTTTAAAACCAGAACCTTTATATCGACGTCGTTAAACAATGGCTGTTTATGCGATAGGTGATATACAAGGCTGCTTTGATGAGTTGATAAAGCTTCTGGATTTGATTAATTTTAATCCAGAAGTGGATCAAGTTTGGTTAGCAGGTGATTTAGTTAATCGCGGCCCAAAATCAGCCGAAGTATTACGGTTTGCTATGGCACACCCTGATAGTATTAAAGTCGTGCTTGGCAATCATGACTTACATTTATTAGCCAATGCAGCAGGAGTCAATGAGCACCATCATAGAATGGATACGATGGAGTCCGTTTTAGATGCAGATGACTGTAAGGAGCTTGTAGAATGGCTGCGTTTTCAGCCCTTGTTTTATCATGATGCTACTTTACAATTTAGTATGGTCCATGCGGGTCTGCCACCTCATTGGACAATTTCTGAAGCAAGTGAAAAAGCGAAAGAAGTGGAAACAGTTCTGCAAAGCAATAACTGGCAAGAATTCTTTAGCAATATGTATGGTAATCAGCCAAAATCCTGGTCAGAAGAATTAGTCGGCTGGGATAGATTACGCTATATCACCAACTGTTTTACACGTTTGCGGTATTGTCATAATGATGGTCGATTAGCACTTAAGTTTAAGGGCCTGCCAGCAGATAGACCACGCGAACAAACAACATGGTTTGATATGCCAGATCGATTAAGCAAATATGATCGTATTGTGTTCGGCCATTGGTCCACATTAGGTACTGGTCGTTATGGCAATGTTTTTTCTCTAGATAGTGGCGTGGTATGGGGCGAGCAGCTTACAGCAGTTCGCCTTGATCAAACACCACACCAGTGGTTTGTTGTAGAAGCTGATCCCGCTGGACTACCCCATGCAAAGAATAAAGATAAAACGGCTAGTTAGGCATACGCTGTTAAACAAAGTACAATAGCCACAATATTTTATTTTTAATCTCACGGGTCTTTTAAAACATGAGTAATATCACAACTTTTTCAGGTGATTTTTCTGCACAAGGTATGCGCGTTGGTATCGTCGCAGGTCGTTTTAACGACTTTATTGTTGATAACCTTATTTCTGGTGCAATTGACTGCTTAGTTCGTCATGGTGCAAATGAAAGTGATATTGAATTAGCACGAGTTCCTGGTGCTGTAGAAATTCCATTAGCTGTTCAGCGTATGGGACGTACAGGAAAGTATGATGCAATCATTGCTTTAGGTGCGGTTATTCGTGGTGGTACACCCCATTTTGAATTTGTTGCGGGTGAATGTTCTAAAGGTCTAGGCCAATTAACATTACAAATGGATATTCCTGTTGCATTTGGTGTATTAACGGTTGATACGATTGAACAAGCTATCGAACGAGCTGGTACAAAAGCAGGTAATAAGGGTGCTGAAGCAGCGATGGGCACGATCGAAATGGTGAATGTACTTCGTCAAATTGATGAAGGTACTAAATAGATGGCCAAGGTATTACCTCGCTCGCATTCTCGTGCTGCAGCAGTTCAAGCCTTATATCAATCATTAGTCAATGGTGAAAAATCAGAAGCAGATGCGCTTGACTTTGTTACTGCTGAAAATTCGGATAAAATTGATACAAAATATTTCACAATATTAGTTGATGGTGTCACTAAAGAGATTGAAAAATTAGATGCTGAATTAGCCTATGCTGTAGACAGAAATCTATCTGCAATAGATCCTGTTGAAAGCTCTGTATTACGACTGGCAGTATATGAATTTATTTATCGCCCAGAAGTACCTTATCGCGTTGTTTTGAACGAAGCGGTAGAGTTAGCGAAAGCATTTGGCGGTGAAAAAGGTCATAAATACGTTAATGGTGTATTAGATAAAATGGGCTCTAAATTACGCCCTGCTGAATATAAAGCTTCAAAAGGACGACGCTCTAAAAAATAGCTTAGGCTTCGCCTTTTTAATCCAACAACGAGTTGAGATTATCTAATGACAATAAATTCTGAGTTTTCCTTAATACAGCATTACTTTGAGCAGTTAACACTCTCACGAGAGGATGTAATACTTGGTATTGGTGATGATTGTGCATTACTGCAATGTCCAGCGGATCATGTGCTTGCTGTTTCGGTTGATACTTTAGTAGAAGGTATTCATTTCTTTGCTGATGTTGATCCGCAAACTTTAGGACATAAAAGTTTAGCTGTTAGCCTTAGTGATCTGGCTGCAATGGGTGCTAAACCGGCTTGGTTTACGCTGGCTCTGACATTACCTGAAATTAATGAAACATGGCTACAAGGTTTTTCTCAAGGCTTAGCTCTGCTTGCGAAACAACATAATATCCAATTAGTCGGTGGTGACACGACCCGAGGGCCACTCACTGTCAGCATTCAAGTTCACGGTCTGGTTAAACCGGAACAAGCTATAAAACGTAATGGTGCAAAATTAGGCGATATGATTTATGTGACGGGCACCTTGGGTGATGCAGGTGCAGCATTACAGTTAAAGCTTAATCAATGGCATGATGAGAATCTCACTCCTGAAGATCAAGATTATCTGCAACAACGACTAGAACAGCCAACTCCTCGTCTCCAAACTGGAGAAGACCTTATTGGCATCGCCTCTTCAGCAATCGATATATCTGATGGTTTATTGGCCGATCTTGGTCATATTTTAAATAAGAGTCAGCTTGGTGCCCGACTAGATTTAAGCAAGTTACCTATTTCACCTGTACTGTCGAAAATAAGCAGGGATATGGCTGAAAACTTGGCCTTAGAGTCGGGAGATGATTACGAATTATGTTTTACCGTGCCACCACAACATTTTGCTGAAATGGAACAACGTTTTAGCGGTATGTGTACGCGGATCGGTATGATTACAGATGATAAAGGCATTTATTTTATCGGTGACAATGATGAATTGAGAAACTTAAATACTACAAAGGCAGGTTATGACCACTTCAAATAATAGGATGACTTTTTCTGAATTACTAAAACGTCCTGCTTGTTTTTTAGGGTTGGGCTTTGGCTCAGGTTTAGCCCCTAAAGCACCTGGAACATTTGGCACTTTAGCGGCAGTCCCGATTTATTTGTTAATGAAAGATCTGTCTTTAGCAGTTTATATTGCAATTGTATTAGCTGCATTTATTGCTGGTATTTGGATCTGTCAAAAATCAGCTGAATGGTTAGGCCAATCTGACCCTTCTGCTGTAGTTTGGGATGAAATTGTAGGTTATTTAATTACTATGGCTGCTGCACCTGCTGGCTGGGAGTGGATGGTCTTGGGTTTTGTGTTATTTCGTTTTTTTGATATTTTGAAACCGTGGCCAATAAATTTAGCCGATAAAGCAATTCATGGTGGTCTTGGCATTATGGTTGATGATGTGATTGCGGGTCTATTTGCTCTTGTGTGCCTGCAATGGTTGTATCACGTATTTCCAACTATTAACTGGTAATTATTAACGCTATTGATAGCAGATTTTATGACTCGTCAGCGTAAGATAATTCATGTGGATATGGATGCATTTTTTGCATCAGTAGAACAACGTGATAACCCCAATTATCAAGGAAAGCCGCTGATTGTAGGTGGGCAACCGAATAGTCGAGGTGTTGTTGCCGCATGCAGCTATGAAGCACGAAAATTTGGTATTCATTCTGCAATGCCATGCTCTCGAGCGTATAAACTTTGTCCTCAGGCGATTTTTGTTCCACCTCGATTTGAGTCTTATCGTGCCGCATCACAAATTATTCGAGATATATTCTGGCGCTATGCCTCTGAAGTTGAGCCTTTATCATTAGATGAAGCTTATTTAGATGTCACTTATACATTAGAATTTGATGGCTCAGCAACACGCATTGCTCAAGCAATTAAACGCGACATTCTAGCTGAAACAGCTTTGATTGCCTCGGCGGGTATTTCATACAATAAATTCTTAGCAAAAATCGCATCTGATATGGATAAACCCGATGGCCTATATCTTATCTGTCTCTTATACACATCTGACGCTGCCGACGATCTACTC
>CAJXPP010000092.1 GCA_913058195.1 uncultured Gammaproteobacteria bacterium
AGTGACAACACATTACTTCTTCGCGAACAAACCCGCCAGCTATTTCACAATGCACCTAGTTCAACGTTCACTCAAATAATTGTCGCAGCATTTTTTTATATACTATTTCATGATGCTCTTGATAATTCATTACTAACATTATGGTGCTTTAGTATATTTTTAATTACTATTTCTAGACTGTTAATAGTGCGTTATTTTAGAAAAAATGAACTAGAGAACACCAAGTACTGGCTTAATTTATTTACTTTTTTAACTTTTTTAGTAGGGCTTGCTTGGGCTAGTTTTAGTTTGTTTTACCTTACTATTGATGATGTAGGGATAAAGTATTTATTTTTTGTAATAATTTGTGCAGTAGTAGCTGGTTCAGTGCCTATTCTAGCAGCTTGGACACCTGCATTCTATGCAAATACAGTTCCCCAGATTATAGCGGTGCCAACCGTTCTCCTATATTCAAATTCTACGGTTAATTCTTTTCTAGCCGTTTCGTTTATCATCTATTGCACACTACTTTTCGGCCTGCAGAAACGTACTAATAAAAATATTAAGCTTACTTTTAAGTTAAAGCAAAAGAGCGAGCTATTAAATTTAGAATTAAATTATGAAAAAGAGCAACGCGAACAGCTAATTGAAGAACGAACCCAAGAATTAAACCAGTTACTCATTGAAAAAACAGCAATAATTGAGAATAAGCTGATTGGAATGGTAATTGTTTATGAACGAAAAATTCAGTGGGCTAACTCAACATTTGAACAAATTCTTGGTTATGGAAAAGGTGAAGTATTTGGGTGCTTAACGCATCAATTCTATACCAATGAAGAAGATTATGAGGCAGTTGGAGTTGCGTATAAAAATATTTCAGATGGTGACTTGAAATTTGAACTAGAGTGGAAGAAAAAAGATGGTACTCATATATGGGTGAGCATAAAGGGTTCCGTCTTAAATGAGGAAAAAGAGCAATCTTTATGGATGATTGTAGACATAACTCAGCGTAAAAAGTCAGAAGAGACCCTCCGTCTCTCATCTCGTGTGTTTAGTGACGCTCATGACGGCATCACGATTACGGATGCTAACCAAAATATCATTGATGTAAACCCTGCTTTTTGTGAAATTACGGGGTATTCGCGTAAAGAAGTTATGGGAAAAAATCCACATTTTCTTGGTTCAGAAGGACAGACTCCAGAATTTTATGCTCAGATGTGGAAGAGCATTAATGAACAAGGCCATTGGCAAGGTGAGATCTGGAATCGTAAGAAAAGTGGTGAAGTTTATGCAGAATTGCTGACTATTTCTGAGTTAAGTGATATTAATGGAAAGGTAACAAACTTTGTCGGAATATTCTCCGATATAACTAAAAGTAAAAAACAGCAAGAAACACTTACATTATTGGCTCATTATGACGTGTTGACTAGGTTGCCAAACCGAGCCTTACTGGCGGACCGCTTTAAACAAGCCATTGCACACAGCCAGCGTAACGACACATTATTGGCCGTTTGTTTCCTTGATCTAGATAATTTCAAAGTCATAAATGATAACTTTGGCCATGAAATAGGTGACCAGTTATTAATTAAGGTGGCTAATCGTATTTCAGCGTCTATCAGGGTTGAGGACACTGTAGCAAGGCTTGGTGGTGATGAGTTTGCTTTATTACTAGGAGATATTTCATCCAACGCGCTATGTGAGCAAACGATGGAACGAATTCACCTTTCACTCGCTAAGCCTTATTTAATTGAAGGCAATTCACATAGTATTAGCGCATCCAGTGGAGTTACCATCTACCCACTAGACGAAGGTGATATAGATACTTTGTTACGTCATGCTGACCAAGCCATGTATTCGGTTAAATTAGCCGGTCGAAACCATTATCAACTATTCAACACTGAACAAGAACAAAAAGTAACTAATAGAAATTACCGCTTAGCAGAAATTTCAGAAGCTCTAAATAACAATGAATTATGTTTATACTATCAACCTAAAGTCGACATGTTGACGGGCAATGTATTTGGTGCTGAAGCTTTAATTCGTTGGAATAATCCTGAGCAAGGTCTTATTTCACCATTAGAATTTTTACCTATTCTAGACGGTACCGAATTAGAGCTACTGGTGGACAAGTGGGTTATTAATGAGGCTTTGAGGCAGCTTGAATTCTGGCAAAATCAAGGCATCAAACTAGAAGTCAGTATAAATGTCTCATCAAACTATTTGTTGTCGGATACTTTCGAAGTTCAGCTTGAGAAAACTTTAGCTAAATACCCAGCTGTTAATTCTAAAGTAGTGCAATTAGAAATACTTGAAAGCGGTGCATTAAACGATGTTCAAGTCATTTCTAAGGTTCTCAATAGCTGCCAAGATAATTTAGGTGTTAGCTTTGCTCTTGATGACTTTGGGACAGGCTATTCATCATTAACACATTTAAGAAATTTACCTGCAGAAACCGTTAAAATTGATCAGTCATTCGTAAGAGATATGCTGGATGATCCCAATGATTTAAATATTATTGATGGCGTGATAAACCTTGCAGATTCATTTGCTCGTGACGTTATAGCTGAGGGTGTTGAAACTACTGAGCACGGTAAAATGTTACTTATAATGGGCTGTGAAAAAGCACAAGGTTATGGGATTTCTAAACCCATTCCTGCAGATGAGTTTCCTAACTGGTTGCAAAATTACATTCCAAATCAAGAATGGATATTATGTAAGGCAAAGCAGCTCACCCTTAAAGAAAAGAAATTACAGTTATATAGACTGGTGAGTACACATTGGTATAACAATTTCAAAACAAGCATAAAGTCATCTCCGACAGATATTCACAGCTGGCCTATTATGGAAAGAGAAATTTCGCACTATGGTTACTGGTTTAAGAGTGCAAAAAAGATGCAAATATTTGAGCCAAAATGGCTTGATGAGCTAAGGCGAAAACAAGTAAGAACACACGCTATAGCCCAAACCTTACTGGATAAGTATGAAAATGATTACCTTGATGAAGCGCGTGATGGATTAATGATATTGAAAACAGCTTTCGATGAGATGAATGATGTTTTGGAATTATGTGATACAAAATAATAAGTAATGGCGTAGTAGAGACCTTAACATTGCACCACCACTAAAAAATGAACCTCACGGCTACAAATTGGGCACAAATACTAATTAAAACCATTTGTTTCTCTCGCTATATATAAAAACAGCCTTATACTTATAGGATGTCTTTATCTGAGTAAAATATGTTTGCCTATATCATTAGAAGAATTTTATATGCTTTTCCAATTCTATTAGGAGTTAATGCATTGACATTTGCATTGTTCTTTATGGTAAATACGCCTGATGATATGGCTAGAATGCAGCTTGGCACGAAACATATCACTCAAAGTGCAATGGATAATTGGAAGCAAGAGCGAGGCTATAATAAAGCATTACTGTGGAATGATGAGCAGACAGGGATTGACAAGGCCACGGACACTATCTTTTTTGACAAATCGTTAAGTTTATTTCTATTTGATTTTGGTCAAGCAGATGATGGACGTGATATTGGTGAAGATATTAAAACGCGCATGTGGCCAAGTTTAGCTATCGCAATACCTATTTTCATTATTGGACTATTAGTAAATATTACTTTCGCATTACTGATGGTGTTCTTTAGAGCGACCTATGTCGATCTAACCGGTGTAGTGATTTGCGTAATCATCATGTCAATTTCAAGTTTATTTTATATTATCGGTGGTCAGTTTTTAGTTGGTAAATTAATGCAACTTGTCCCTATCTCTGGTTATAGCGGTGGTTTTAGTGCGGTTAAGTTTTTAATTTTACCGGTAGCAATTGGTATCGTTTCAGGAATTGGTGCTGGCTCTCGTTGGTATCGGACTTTGTTTTTAGAAGAGGTTTCTAAAGACTATGTGCGCACAGCAAGAGCAAAGGGATTATCTGAAATGCAGGTACTATTCCGGCATGTGCTCAAAAATGCCATGATTCCAATTTTAACGGGTGCTGTGGTGGTGATCCCCACCTTGTTTATGGGCAGCTTGATATTAGAATCATTCTTTGGTATTCCCGGCTTAGGTAGTTACACTATTGATGCTATTCAAGCACAAGACTTTGCAATTGTTCGTGCGATGGTCTTTTTAGGCTCCACCTTATATATCGTTGGTTTAGTACTAACGGACTTATCTTATACCTTAGTTGACCCACGAGTACGTCTAGATGAATGATCTTCGCCAGCAAGCATTACACTGTTTATTACTAAGCGATCCCCTTGAAAAGGTTGAGCAAACCCAAGCACTCTATAAACGATGGTCAGAGGGTGAGTTAACAGTATCAGAAGCTGAAATAGTCGTGCCGGAAGAACCTGGACGACCTGACAAACCGGAGCTAGTAGCACCGCGTGATTTACCGCGACGACGCAAAACATCTGAATCAGGTAATGCATCATTGCTTCACGCAATTACACATATTGAGTTTAATGCTATTAACCTAGGATTAGATGCTGTTGCCCGCTTTGCTAGTCTACCCAGACAATATTATGATGACTGGATACGGGTAGCGTATGAAGAGTCACAACATTTTATGTTATTACGAGATCATATCCTGACATTGGGTTATGACTATGGTGATTTTCCTGCTCATAGCGGCATGTGGGATATGGCCAAAAAGACCCATCATGATCCCCTTATTCGTATGGCCTTAGTCCCTCGTGTTTTAGAAGCAAGAGGGCTAGATGTTACCCCGAAAATGATGAATAAATTACGTGGCCATGGCGAGCTACGTGCTGTTGAAATTTTAGAGATAATTCTAAAAGAAGAGATAGGCCATGTAAAAGTAGGTACAGATTGGTTTAACTATCTGTGTAAGCAGCGAGAGCTAAATCCTTTGGTCGTATTTAAGGACTTATTAGATAATTATTTTGATGGTGAATTACGTGGGCCATTTTTCACCGAAGCGCGTAAAGAAGCGGGCTTTACTGATGAAGAAATGGCTTTATTAGAAGGGCGTGGCTAGCAAGGCTTAGCTTGCTAATTTATCTTGCTCTGCTTGCTTGCGTTCTATCTCTGCTTTTTGACGGCGTGATTCTTTAGGATCAGCAATCAATTTACGGTAAATCTCAATACGATCTTTATCTCGTAAGCTGGCAGTGAGCTTACACATTTTTCCAAAAATACCGACTTTATCGCTGCTAATATCAATTTGCGGATAAGACTCTAAAATGCCAGATCGCTTGATAACATCTTCAACATTGCAATCACTAGGCACCTCTAAAGATAATATGACCTGTTCCTCAGGTAGAGCGTAAGCGACTTCAATAGTAATGTGATTAGTTGTTTCCATAAATATCCTGAGCGCGTTTACAAAAGGCTTCCACTAAAGAGCCTGAAATTTGAGTGAATATCGGACCAAGCGCCATACTTATAATTCGGTTTGAAAATTCAAAATCCATATCAAGTTGTACCCGACAACCTTGATTATCACCAATCATAATAAACTGCCAGCGGCCTTCAAGGTGCTGAAATGGGCCGTCTACCAATTCAATATCGATTGACTCACTATGAATTAATTTATTTCGTGTAGTGAACACATGGTGCACACCACCTTTTGCCAAATCAAGCGTTGCCAAGATCTCATCCTTTGACTTGCTGATAACCTGACTGCTTCGACACCACGGTAAAAAAGTGGGGTAGGCCTCCACATCGTTAACCAGATCGAACATTTGATCGGCCGAAAAAAGAACAAGCGAACTACGTGTAATAGTTGTCATATTTTCTGTGCTTACCCTACAAGGCCGATTTTATTTAAAAACACTATGATAATAGCAATAGGAGAAACATAGCGAACTAAAATTCTCCAGATATAATAAAAAATGGGTGAGCGAATGGCTAGCTCTTCTTGAGTACTATTTTTAGCCATTATCCAACCAGCGAAGACAATGATTAATAAGCCACCTAATGGCAACATAATATTGGTCGTTAAATAATCTAACAAGCCAAACATTGTCATACCAAATAATATCCAACCCTCACCGATATTGAATGAGAATACGGTTAACAGACCCAATAACCATGCTGCAAAACCGACTGTTACACTGGCTCTACGACGGCTAATTTGCTTGTTTTCAACTAGCCATGCAACAGCAGGTTCAATAAGTGAAATAGCCGAACTCCATGCTGCGAAGACTAATAAAATGAAGAATATCCCACCAAACAATGCACCACCAGCCATATGACCAAAAGCGATGGGGAGGGTGACAAATAAAAGGCTAAAGCCGGCATCAGGCGACATACCATTAGCAAATACTAAAGGAAAAATGGCCATACCCGCTAATAGGGCAACCACGGTGTCAGCAATAGAAACCGTGACTGACATAGTAGCGATTGATGATGACTTAGAGAGATATGAACCGTATACCATAATGGCGCCCATACCCAAGCTTAGCGTAAAAAACGCATGGCCCATGGCTATTAAGATTGATTCTTGAGTGAGTTTAGAAAAGTCAGGCACAAACAGAAAATCTACTGCTTGAGAGAAATATTCGCCGGTGTTAGCTGCGTAGCCTACTAAAATGACTAGCATAATGAATAGGGCAGGCATAACAACTCTAACTAACTTCTCTAAGCCGCTTTTTACACCGCGAGCAACCACGACCATGGTCAACACCATAAACACAGTGTGCCATGCTAATAGGCGCTCAGGGTCGCCTGTTAAAGACTGATAAATACTATTGGCACCATCAGCAGTCACGCCGGTGAATACACCACTTAGTGTACGAAATACATACGCCATAGCTTGGCCAGCTATCACACTGTAATAAGACAGAATAAAGAACCCAGCGAGTAGGCCGATCCAGCCTAAAAATCGCCAAGTAGAAGACGCGTTTTCTTCAGACGATAATGACTTTAATGTATTGACAGGGTTCTGCCTTCCGCGCCGACCGATTAATATCTCCGCCATCATCACCGGTAGGCCAATTAGTGCAATGCACACTAAGTAGACAAGAACAAATGCGCCACCACCATTTTCACCAGCAATATAAGGGAACTTCCAAATGTTTCCTAACCCAACAGCCGAACCTGTCGCTGCAAGAATAAATGCCCATCGTGATGACCATTCACCATGGATAGAATTAGTGGGTCTTGTCATTAATATTCCTGATTTAATCATTTAAATTAATTATTTTGTGTGATTTTAGCAAAAGCTTAAGCCAACAAGAAGAATAGCATTATATAATAGATGAATGGCAAGCAAAAAAAATACTAAGAAAACAAATGGCAGTAGTACGATTGCACAAAATCGACGTGCACGACATGACTACTATCTTGAAGATAAGTTTGAAGCAGGTATCGTACTTGAAGGCTGGGAAGTAAAAAGCCTACGTGACGGACGCTTACAGCTTAATGAAAGCTATATCGCTTTAGATAAGGGCGAAGCATGGCTACATGGCGCGCATATATCGCCCATGCTATCTGCATCCACCCATATTCACCCCGATAATATACGACGACGTAAACTGTTATTAAACCGTGTTGAATTGAATAGACTAGTAGGGGCTGTAGACCGTAAAGGCTTTACCATCGTACCTATTGCGATGTACTGGAAAAAAGGCCGCGCCAAGCTTGAAATAGCCCTAGCGAAAGGTAAACAACTTCACGATAAACGCGCATCAGCAAAAGATGCAGACTGGGCACGTGAAAAATCGCGTGTATTTAGAAATAAATAAACACCAACACTTTCAATCGATGTTAGTAAGACTTATACCCCAGTACAACAATAAAGTTTAAATAGATAATAACTGTCTCTTATACACATCTCCGAGCCCACGAGACTAGGCATGATCTC
>CAJXPP010000093.1 GCA_913058195.1 uncultured Gammaproteobacteria bacterium
CGAGATCATGCCTAGTCTCGTGGGCTCGGAGATGTGTATAAGAGACAGACTTAAGTAGATATTCTCTAATAAGATACTTTTCAAGCTTTGACTTCATATAACGTTGGTCCACTTTCAAAGAAGTATGCTCCGTCATTTGATAATTAATACTTAGCTTAACTAGAGAGGCTAGATATTCTACTAACCATCTCTAGCGAGAGGGTATTGTTGTTCATCATATTCAGTATCTTCTTCACCAGTCAGTGCTTTACGCTGTAATTCAAGGTCTTTGAAATTGAATAACTTACTATCAGCCAGTTGAGAAGGAGATATATTTTGTAAACTACGGAATATATTATCTAGGCGGCCTGGCGTTTGTTTTTCCCAGCCTTGCAACATCTCTTTGATGACTTGGCGTTGCATATTTTCTTGTGAGCCACATAAGTTACAAGGAATGATAGGGAATTCCATTGCATCAGAGTAACGCTGAATATCACTTTCTTTACTGTAGGCGAGGGGACGAATAAGGATATTGGTTTTGTCATCACTTAATAATTTTGGTGGCATCGCTTTTAATTTACTACCAAAAAACATATTTAAAAATGTCGTTTCGATAATGTCATCACGATGATGACCTAATGCAATTTTGGTAATGCCATTTTGACGTGCGTACCCATACAATGAACCGCGACGTAGGCGGGAACAAATACCACAGGTTGTTTTGCCTTCCGGCACCACTTCTTTAACAATGCTGTAGGTGTCTTTTTCGATAATATGAAAAGGGACATCAATCGATGAAAGGTATTCGGGCAGAATGTGTTCTGGGAAACCAGGTTGTTTTTGATCTAAGTTAACTGCAATGATTTCAAAGTTGATGGGGGCATGCTTTTGTAAATTCATCAAAATATCGAGCATGGTGTAACTATCTTTACCACCTGATAAGCAAACCATTACTTTATCGCCATCTTGAATCATATTGTAGTCTTCAATAGCTTGACCCATTTGACGACGCAGACGTTTTTTTAATTTATTAAATTCGAGTATTTTTTTTGCTGGATTAGCGGACATTAAATTAAACCTGAAAAGGGTTGTACGGTAACAGTGCTGTTTGGCTCAAGGCCATCACAGTTTTCATCTAGTAATATGAAGCAGTTAGCAGTGCTCATTGAACGTAAAATACCTGAGCCTTGCTCGCCAGTTGTTTTAACTTCAGTTTGACCTACCGCATTAGTAAATAATACGCCGCGCTGAAATTCAAATCGACCGGGGCGTTTGCGAATTGGGCTGACACAGTTTAGTTGGATGGTGTTGTAACGCCTTGTTATATTCCCTGCTAACAACTTCAGTGCAGGTGTTACAAATTGATAGAAGGTAACCATGACAGAAACCGGATTGCCTGGCAGGCCGAAGAATAGGGCATCATTAATTTTACCAAATGCGAGAGGTCGACCAGGCTTCATGGCTATTTTCCAGAAGTTAACTTGGCCTAATTCTTCTAACATTTCTTTGACATAATCTGCATCGCCAACAGAGACACCGCCAGATGTGATGACGACATCTGCCTGTTCGCTAGCCAGCTGTAATGCACTACGTAGAGCATCTTTATCATCAGTAACAACACCCATATCGATTGGCTCGATACCTAAACGTTTTAACATGCCATAAAGTGTATAGCGGTTGCTATCGTATATTTGACCTGCTTCTAGGATCTGACCTACTGAGCGTAACTCATCGCCTGTCGAGAAAAAAGCAACCCGTATTTTTCGTTTAACGGTGACTTCAGAAAAGCCTAAAGAAGCGATTAGTCCGAGATCGGCTGGTGTTACTTGATGGCCTTCTTTTAATAAGACATCGCCAGTTTGTATATCTTCACCTGCAAGGCGGGCATGTTGTCCTTGTATTTGTAAACCATGGACAGTAACCGTCTTATTATCAATTTCAACGTGCTCTTGCATGATGACTGTATCGCAACCATCGGGCATCATTGCACCGGTCATAATGCGGATACATTCGCCTGAATTTACTTCGCCTTCATAGGGGTGTCCGGCAAAAGCAGTACCAATTTTCTTAAGCGAAAACTGAGTGCCTGAAATATCGGCACCTTGAATAGCATAGCCATCCATTGCAGAATTATTATGTGCAGGCACTTGGATTGTCGAAATGATAGGTAAATGGAGATTTCGATCAAGGCTGTCACGTAGTGAGCATTTTTCCCATGTTGTAATAGGCGCGATTAGATCGATGATTTGCTGTTGAGCTTGAGACACAGTGAGACTATTAGGCTCATGTATGTCAGCACAACTTTCTTGAGGAATAAATTCAGCCATTGTTTATGCTGTCCAGTTGCTAATAAAGTGTTCGATGTAATTTGCTATTGAGTCAATATCGTTGAGATCTAATTGTTCAATATCAGCTGAGGTTTTTAATGGCTCATCTGAAGCGATGGCAATAACATTATTATCATCAGGATAGAGTAATGGTTTATCTAAAGAAGGGCGATAAAGCTCTATTTTAGGCATCACTTCGTGTTTGAAGCCTTCGACAATAATTAGATCTAGCTTGGTACAATCGAGTCGTGGGATAAGATCAGCTAAATTAGGATCGGTCATCTCTGCCGGTTGGGTTTCCATTAAGGCCATTAAACGACTTGATGAAACAAGTATTTGTTGTGCACCTGCTTGACGAATTTCATAGCTATCTTTACCGGGAATATCAATATCAAAGTTATGATGAGCATGTTTTATTACTGCGGTTTTTAATCCTTTAGCTGTTAATGCGGGGAGTAATTGCTGCAATAAGGTCGTTTTACCTGTGCCACTGAAAGCAGCAAAACCGATTAATGGAACCGGAGCTTTAATGGCTGCATTATTGCTCGATAAATCTTCAAGGTGATTAAAATTAACAAAAGTGTCTTGTTGATCTGAAAAATCAACGATAGCTAATTTATAACGCTCAAACCAAAGGTCAATTTTACGTCCACCTTCTGCCAGATAGGCTTGTAAATCATCCTTTAGCCGACATGAGATAAGACAAAATACTGGCTGCAAACGCTCGCCATCAAAAGCGACAGCTATATCAGCTTGCTCTAGGATTAGGCTTTCCATTAAACGTTGTCGTAATTGAGAAGATATATTGGGTGAGTCACAGGGAGCGGTAAGAATATAATCGGTATCAACGATTTGCATGGCACTTAACATGCCGGCTAATGGCCCACAGAAATTATCCAAACTATCTGTGATAACCTGATAGCCAAAAGCTTGATAACTATCGATATTGCGGTTAGCATTGATCAACAGTGTATCTACTTGTGGTTTTAAAATTTTTAGAGCATAACTGATTAACGGCTTATGTCGGTAATTAGCTAAACCTTTATCTATACCACCCATGCGCCGAGCCTGTCCGCCGGCGAGAAGAACGCCTGTCACAGATGGTCTTGATGATGTAGTTGCTAATGTTCTATTTGACGACATAGGGTTTGTACTTTATTAAGGAGAAAGCCATGACTAAACGATGGATGGTAGGGCTTATTATACTGTTAAATGCATCATACGCATGGTCTGATGTATTAAATATTGTGGTAGTGGGATTATTTAGAGATCAAGCAGTGCTTGTAGTTAATCATGTTCAGCGTTCACTAAAGGTTGGAGAGCAAAGCCCAGAAGGTATAACGCTAATTTCGGCAAACAGTCATGGTGCGGTATTGGAAAAAAATGGTATCCAAAAAGACTATCTATTAGGAACACAAATTAGTGCCGATTTCAGTCCACCAGTTGCGCAAACAGTGGTGAGTTTGTGGCCAACTAATGGAATGTATGTCACGACTGGTAGTGTGAATGGTTATAGCGTTGATTTTCTTGTTGATACAGGCGCTTCTGCTATTGCGCTAAATGCTGCAACGGCTGATAGGTTAGGCATAGACTTTAGAAGAGGTAAGAGGGTTGGAGTTAAGACGGCATCAGGTGTCGATACTGCCTACGATATTATGCTCGATAGTGTTCAGGTTGGAGAAATTAAACTCTACAATATCAGGGCGATGGTTCTTGATGGTAAGGAACCTGAACGGGCTTTATTAGGAATGACTTTTTTAAGCCAAATAGATATTCAGCGAAAAGACCAAAGAATGGATTTAAAGAAGAAGTTTTAATTTAGCGTATAAAAAAGCCCCGATGAGCTAGCTGCTTATCGGGGATTTTTTGTTTTAAAGGGTATTAAAAACCTTGAGTAATCAATGCATAAGCAGAATGATTATGAATTGATTCAAAGTTTTCTGACTCAACGGTATAAGCATTAATGCGTTTATCATCGTTTAAACGTGCTGCGATATCACGAACAATATCTTCAACAAATTTAGGATTATCGTAGGCCTTTTCTGTCACATACTTCTCATCTGGACGTTTTAATAAGCCAAAGATTTCACATGAAGCTTCTTCTTCTACCATATCGATAATATCTTCAATCCAAATGAAGCTATCAGCACGAACAGTAACAGTGACATGTGAACGTTGATTATGTGCACCATAATCGGAAATATTCTTTGAGCAAGGGCATAAGCTAGTGACTGGTACAACAACTTTTACCATTACATTAGTGCTTTCATTGGTAATCTCACCAATGAAACTCACTTGATAATCCATTAAGCTTTTTACTTTGCTGATAGGGGCTTCTTTATTTACAAAGTAAGGGAATGCCATTTCGACATAGCCAGATTCAGCTTGTAAACGTTCAATCATTTCAGCCAGCATATGGCGGAATGATTTCACTGTGATTTCACGCTCTTCATGTTGGTTTAGAATTTCAACGAAGCGTGACATATGCGTGCCCTTGAACTGGTGGGGCAAATTCACATACATATTAAAGTTAGCAATAGTATTTTGTTCGCCACTGCTGCGGTCGCTAACTTTCACTGGGTGTTGTATATCTTTGATGCCGACTTTATCAATTGCAATCTGACGCTTATCTTCGATATTTTGTACATCTTCAATTTCATCGCAGCAATCAGGTTTTTTGGTAACAGTTGTCATTATTTATTAGTCCTCGCTATAACGAACACAAGCACGATCAGTTTCCCAGAGGGTGACGCCTGATACTTTTGCAATGTCGTTATTTAGGGTTGTGCTCAAATTTTGGTAGAAATGTTGAGCAATGTTTTCTGCAGTAGGGTTTACTACATCAAAAGGCGGAATATCGTTTAAATAACGATGATCCAATGTTTTTGCTAGTTCACGGGTAGCTGTTTTAATTGCTTTGAAGTCCATGCCCATCTCATGTTCATTTAGGCTTGTTGCAGTAACTTCAACTTCTATTTTCCAGTTATGACCATGCATGCGGCTGCAATCACCCGGGTAATTCCGAAGGGTGTGCGCAGCTGCAAAATCAGCTAATATTTTTAAGGTATAGTTAGCACTCATAGTTGACTATTATACTCGGGTATTGCAGTGGATAACAGACTATTATGCCGTAAAATGCTTATTAACGGTATCAATAATACCATCAGAATCTAGGCCACAGTCTGCAAGTTGTTGTTTATGCTCACCATGGTCAATAAATTTATCGGGTAAACCCATTATTGAAATAAGCGTCGAGTTAGCTTGCGATATTAAGTATTCTGCAATAGCTGAACCGGCACCACCAAGCATTGCATTCTCTTCAATAGTAATAATTAACTCATGGCTTACTGCAATTTGGTCTATCAGTGACGTATCCAGAGGTTTAACAAAGCGCATATTAACAACAGTGGCATCGACTATTGCTGCAGCATCAAGGGCGGGTTGAACCATGGAGCCAAAAGCTAATATCGCAATCTTATTACCTTGGCGTTTTAACTGAGCTTTGCCTATTTCTATCGCCGTTAACTCTGTCTCTATTGTAGCGCCAATACCTACACCTCTAGGGTACCGTACTGCAGCAGGTCCATTGTGACGATAGCCTGTTGTGAGCATTTGACGGCATTCATTTTCATCTGCGGGGGCCATTACTACTATATTAGGTATGCAGCGCAGATAACTTAAATCAAAACTGCCCGCATGTGTTGCGCCATCAGCACCGACTAAACCGCTTCGATCGATAGCAAATAACACTGGGAGTTTTTGTAGCGCTACATCATGAATTAACTGATCATAAGCACGTTGTAAAAAGGTTGAATAGATTGCAACAACGGGTTTTTTACCTTCACAAGCAATACCGGCAGCTAAGGTGACGGAATGTTGTTCTGCGATGCCAACATCAAAATAGCGATCTGGATAGAGTTCGGAGAATGTATTTAAGCCTGAGCCATCACACATGGCTGGTGTGATGGCCATTAAGTCTTTCGACTCCGCTGCCATATCGCATAACCACTGACCGAATACATGGGTATAAGTAGGACCAGAAGGTTTGCTACTATTAGCAGGGCTTACACCATGATATTTACCTGGTTGTTGTTCGGCGGGTTCAAATCCTTTGCCTTTTTTAGTGACAATATGTAGAAATTGAGGACCTTTTCGTTCGCGTAAATTACTGAGAGTTGGGATTAATGTATTAAGATCATGACCGTCAATTGGGCCAATATAGTTAAAGCCCATTTCTTCGAATAAGGTACCTGGAACAACCATTCCTTTAACATGTTCTTCAGCTCGGCGTGCAATCTCCCAAGCTGATGGGATATTTTCTAGTACTTTTTTACTACCTTCACGGGCTGATGCGTAAAATTTTCCGGATAAAATACGGGCAAGATAATTAGACATGCCACCGACATTTTTAGATATCGACATTTCATTATCATTTAATATGACGAGAAGGTTCGCATCTAAGTCTCCTGCATGAGCCAATGCTTCGTAAGCTTGTCCAGCAGTAATTGCACCATCTCCAATAATAGCCACGGCGCGACGATTGCTACCAGCGGCTTTAGAAGCTATCGCCATACCTAATGCAGCGCTAATAGATGTGCTTGAGTGACCTACACCAAAAGTATCGTAGGGACTTTCGCTTCGCTTAGGGAAACCTGATAAGCCACCTGCTTGACGCATGCTATCCATTCTATCGCGACGACCAGTAAGAATTTTATGTACGTAACTTTGATGGCCTACATCCCAAACAAAACGATCATCTGGCGTGTTGTAAACATAATGTAGGGCTAGAGTAAGTTCAGTTACACCTAAGTTAGATGATATGTGGCCGCCCGTTTGTTGAACGCTATCGACAATTAATGCTCGGATTTCATCAGCTAGAAGCGGTAGCTGAGCTTTATCTAGCTTGCGTAAATCATCGGGGCTATTAATCTGCGCGAGTAAACTATCCATAGGAGTGGTCATCTTAGTTTTTTCTTTTTACGACAAACTGGGCTAATTCCGCTAATGTCTGTGTGTTGTAAGGTAATTTATCTAATTCAGATAAAGCATTGACGATTAAGTTATGTGCTTTTTTCTGTGCAGTTTTCAAACCAAGTAATGCAGGATAAGTTGGTTTGTTAAGTGCTATATCAGCACCTTGGGTTTTGCCTAGTGTATCGGTATCTGCAATAACATCAAGCACATCATCATGAACTTGAAAGGCTAAACCAATAGCATAAGCATAATTATCTAAAGCTATTAGTTCAGTTTCATTGATAGTGGGAACAGCTAGAGCGCCTAAACGGACGCTAGCACAAATCAATGCACCTGTTTTTAACTCATGCATACTTTGTAAATCACTTAGGCTTATGGTTTTGCCTACTGATTCTAAGTCAATTGCTTGTCCTCCAGCCATTCCGAATATGCCAGATTGCTGAGCTAAAGTTTGTACCATTTTGATTTGCCTGTCTCTTATACACATCTGACGCTGCCGACGATCTACTCTGTGTAGAT
>CAJXPP010000094.1 GCA_913058195.1 uncultured Gammaproteobacteria bacterium
GACCAGTCCAACCTAATGATTTTTCTTTTTCGATTTGTTTCTGAGTTTCTTCATAACGTTCACCACGTTCATAGAAATCTTCTACGACTAAGTTAGGTGGTGATTTAAATGCTAGATAAATGAATACTGCATTCGCACTTAAAAAGGTTATGAGAAATAAAATTAACCCTAAAACCCAAGGGTTTTTTAATGCTTCTTTATTGTGTTGAGAAATAATCATTTGTTACCTGTTTTTTTTGGACCTACAAACATACTTTTATAGCTGACTGATATTGCTGAATTAGATTCAGCATGACCTTTAAATACGATCGGTACTATACCTGATGTCATCATGCCATCGGGTACTCGAACTAAAGCCGTTACAGGAATAACTTTCCCAGGTTCAACCATCATTGTTGTTAAACCATGCAATGTTGCACCGTCTACGCCTTCAATACCAAACTTAAATATTAGTGTTTGCTTTGTTTTATTCAACACTTTAATTGTATATTTATTTTGTATTGAACCATCACTTAACTTAACAAATAATGGTTGTCTTTCATGAACAACTTTGAACTCAGTTGGTGACAGATTCATAAAGCCATAAATAATTCCTGACATTGCAGCAATCAAGATCATGCCATAGACAATCACACGAAACCGTTTATAAAATGGAATCGTTTTGCCATTGTGATGTAACTCTTTATAGGTGGCATAACGAATAAGGCCTTTGGGTTGCTTTACTTTATCCATAATACTGTCACAAGCATCAATACACAGTCCGCAGGTGATACAACCTTCTTGCTGTCCTTTACGAATATCAATACCAGTAGGACAGACAGCCACACACACATTGCAGTCTACACAGCTACCTTTTGCTGAGTTATCCTGCCCTCTTTTAATTCGGCCTCGCGGCTCGCCACGTTCAGCGTCATATGCCGGTAACAAGGTATCTTGATCGTACATAACCCCTTGAAGTCGGGCATAAGGGCATAACCAAAAGCATACCTGTTCACGCATAAAGCCTGCAAAGGTATAAGTACCAAAGGTAAATGAAGTTATTATTATTACTGCAGTTAATGAAACATCAAAATGAAATAGGTCAGACCACAGTTGATAAGAATCAGTAAACCATGCAACAAATGATATCCCAGTTACCAGTCCAATTAAAAGCCACAACACATGCTTGAGTAGCTTTCGTGATAATTTATGAAGTGATAGTGGCGCCTTATTGAATTTCATCGCCTTTTGCGGAGTATTGCCTTCTAGCTTACCCTCTAGCCATGTAAAAATATCCGTCCATACCGTTTGAAAACAAAAATATCCACAAAATACACGCCCAGCGACACTAGTCACAGCTGCAAGCAAAATTGCAAAAAATAGCAGAGTAAGAGAGAGCATCCAAATATCTTGGGGATAAATTGTGATATGAAAGATATTAAACTGTCTATTTGGAAGATCAAATAATATCGCTTGAGAATCATTCCAGCGTATATAGGGCCCGATGAATAAAATGGACCAAATACTCATTCCAAGCCATTTTAATGTTCGAAAGCGACCTGCTAATCGTTTCGCGACAATTTTGATTCCACCTGCATTAACATGCCATTCAGATGCATCTTCATAGATATCATCAACATTTAATATTGTATTATCTTGATCGTTATTCACAACTCTATCTCATCAACATTAACTGGTTAAATTATAGCATGCAGCATAAATATAAGCATTTGCTAATTATCTGATTTACTAGGTTTAGATACAAAAAAGCCGGCTAATAATACCGGCTTCTTTAATATCGATTTTCTATTAATCGTCTTTTGATTTATCTTCGTCGATGTGTTTCATTGCAAAATATACAAAATAAACAGAACCGATAATCATCGCAACAACGCTTGCAATAACAGAAACAACTACCCAATCAATATTCATAATAAATCTCCATCTATCGAAGGGCTTTCACCCCTCATAAAAAATATTATAGACCACCACCAAACTGGTGAACATAAACAGCTAACTTCTTAATTTCTGTTTCTGTTAGGCGCTCTGCTTCAGTACCATCAAGCTCATCAGCCCAATCAATTTCACTTGGATCGTCGCCATCCGCTATCGCATAAGCTCTAGCTTCAAGAATAATAGCCATTTTTTCACTCCACTGAGGCATTACAGCAACACGTGTAGCAGGATCTGTAGCATCGTTTACACCGTGAAGAATAGTCTTTCTAATTTGATCTTCTTCACCGGAAAAACGCCAGATTTTATCTGTTAAATTAGCCGACCCCATCTGTTTGATACCTTTCGCATCCGCACCATGACAAGCAAAACACCCTTTAGCATTATATAATGCTAATCCGGCTTCATTAGCAACACCATTTGAACTATCAATAACAAATTGAACAAGCTGATCTACTTCTTCAGTTTTTAATAGTTTCTCATGTGCAGGCATATTACCAGCTCGTCCCTTAGCAATACTCAAAGCCACGTCATGAACGGTACCGCCATATAACCAATCATCATCAGTTAGATTTGGGTAACCTGCACCTTCAGCAGGCGCACCACCTGTGCCATGACAAGCAGCACAGTTATCACCGTAAAGTACTTTACTAGACCCAATCGAATAATTAAGCATCTCTTGATCAGCTAGAATTTCTTCTACGCTCATCGCAGATAGCTTGTCCTCAAAAGGTGCTCGTCTAGCTTCAACTTTAGCTAGGTCTTCTTTATATTCACCAATCTGTGTCCAACCTAACAGCCCCTTAGTACTATCATTCACTAGCGGTAGTGATGGATAAAGAACAAAGTATGCAATTACTATTAAACCACTCAGGTAAAGTGAGTTAAGCCACCAACGTGGACAGGGGTTATTTAATTCCCTAATCCCATCCCAGACATGACCTGTGTCTTCGACTTGAGTAGGGCTTTTTTTATTATTTGCCATCTTTTTTCTCCGATTTTGTCTCGTTTTCGTCTAAAAGCATAGTTCGGTGTGATTCTATCTCTTGCTTATTTTTAGGGTTGAGTACCCAGAAGTAAACAATAACCATTAAGATAAATACAATCACAGTCAGAACTAGCCCAAACCAGTCAGTTCCAGTCATCGCACTCCAGTCAGTATGGAAGTACTCTTGAAGCTTAGTCACGATAATCTCTGCCCGGTTCGAATTTAATCATAGTGCCCAATACTTGAAGATAAGCAACTAATGCCTGCATTTCAGTTTTACCTTCTACTGAAGCTGCTGCATTTTTAATATCATCATCGCTATAGGGAACCCCTAAGACTCTCATCGCCTTAACACGCTTCTCAATGCCAACGCCATCAATGGTTGAGTCATCTAACCATGGGTAGTTAGGCATAACTGATTCCGGTACTACACTACGTGGTGCACGTAGATGTTGTATATGCCATGCATCAGAGTATTTACCGCCTAAGCGAGCAATATCAGGCCCAGTACGTTTTGAACCCCACTGGAATGGGTGATCATATTTTGACTCAACGGCTAGAGAATAATGTCCATAACGATCTTTTTCATCTCGGAAAGGACGAATCATTTGTGAATGGCATAAGTAACAACCTTCGCGTTGATAAATATCACGCCCGGCTAATTCCAATGCTGTGTATGGGCGAACTCCTGATAGTTCTTCATATTCAGGGTGAGCCTTATCCTCAAAAGTGGAGTCTATATAGAACAAAGGTACAATTTCAACAATCCCACCCACTGATACAATAATGGCTGTTGCCAATACCAGTGCGAAAACATTCTTTTCCAGCTTTTCCTGAAAGCTTACTGGTTTATTTGAGTTATTTTCAGACATTCCCAGTCCCCTTAAATATTTGCATTTGCTAAAGCGGCTGTTCTTGCAGATGAATCAGCAACAGCTTTACGAATAGTGACAGTAATGTTAAATAACATCACACACGCGCCTAGGAAGAAGATAAGTCCACCTGCAGCACGCATCGCATAATATGGATGCATTTGAGCAACAGACTCAACGAATGTGTAAGCTAAGTTTCCATAGTCATCATACGCACGCCACATTAGACCTTGCATGATTCCTGATACCCACATTGCCGTGATGTATACAGCTGTACCAATTGTCGCCATCCAGAAATGCAGATTAACCAGTTTCACTGACCAGATTGTTGTTCCCCATAGCCGCTCTACCATATGGTAAATAGCACCGATAGATACCATTGCAACCCAACCTAAAGCACCTGCATGTACATGACCGATCGTCCAGTCAGTGTAATGTGATAAGGCATTAACTGTTTTTGAAGCCATAACAGGGCCTTCAAATGTAGACATTGCATAAAAGGCTAATGACACAATTAAGAAACGTAAAATATAATCCGTTCGTAATTTATCCCAAGCACCACTCAAGGTAAACATACCGTTAATAGCACCACCCCATGATGGGATAATCATCGCTAAAGAGATCGCAGCACCTAGTGAACCGGTCCAATCTGGTAATGCAGTGTATTGAAGATGATGAGCACCTAGCCATACATAACCGAATGTTAATGCCCAAAAGTGAATTACAGATAAACGGTATGAGTAAACCGGACGGTTTGCTTGCTTAGGAACAAAGTAATACATGATGCCAAGGAAACCTGCTGTTAGGAAGAAACCTACTGCATTGTGTCCCCACCACCATTGAATCATTGCATCTTGAACACCTGCAAAGATTGAATATGATTTCCATAATGACACCGGAATAGCCAAACTATTCACGACATGTAAATAAGTAATCATCACCATCATCGCTAAGAAAAACCAATTAGCAACGTAGATATGTGAAACCTTACGAACCGCTAGCGTCATAATAAAATTAAAGCTATATGCCAACCAAACTACTGCAATAAGGATATCAATAGGCCATTCTAGTTCAGCATATTCTTTAGATTGAGTTAAGCCTAGTGGTAATGTAATTACAGCACCTAAAATAACTAAATTCCAACCCCAGAATGTAAACCATGCTAATTTATCGCTCCACAGACGTACACCTGATGTACGCTGTACAACATAATAAGCTGTCGCCATTAATGTTGAGCCACCAAATGCAAAAATTACTGCATTGGTATGTAATGGACGTAGACGACCAAAACTAATATATGGATTATCAAAGTTCAGAACTGGCCAAGCCAATTCTGATGCGATATACACACCGATTCCTGTTCCCACTACCAAGTATACGACCGCCATATAGGCGAACCACTTGACTATTTCAAAACTATATTGCTGTTGTTCCGCTTGCATAGCGACCACACCTTCTATCAATGAAAAACATTTAACACCTTCTGCCCAAGTTCAGAGAGAAGTCCTAATTCCATCACACCTTAAATTCAAAGCTTGATGTATTTTACCGCATTAGCTCAAACCATTTTTGATACATTACCTGATCTAGATCAGGTGTTATGAGAAAAGCCTTGTTTTAGCGTTATTTGCCTCAATATTCTTTTCGCAACAGCCAATTGTCCTTACTTCACCGTCACAGGTCAAGAGTTTCAAACATTGTAAAAACAGCCTGATTCCTGAAAACAATGATAAATCATTACTTTAATGGTCTAGATCCATACAGATGTTATATAAGTAGATTCACCTGTATCTCATACGGTCATTCTCGCTTGCGTAATTTTCAAGTGAAAACAGCTCAAAAACGTACAATTAATACCACTTTTCGTCCTTCTGAAACAAGTAGATTATAAGTACGACATGCAGCGCCAAGAGACATGAGCTCTACACCAATAGCATGGGCCTCAAATTTTGTTCTAACTTTAGGTGGGAAGTGAGAAGCCACTATGTTTGTAAATATCAAAACTTCGGGCTTAAGCTTTATTAGAAATGCAATGTCCTCATCATTATCTATTGAGGTCGTTTTATTAGTAATAAGGTTTGTTGGGGAAAGAATTAGCGGCTGATTATAAGCTAACTCTATATTATTCGAAGTTCTTATGACGACTTCATTGTCGCCATAAGACACTATTTCGTTCATTCCGGAGTGAGTCTCCAGATTAATATCCATTATTGTTTCGTAATGACTTAAAAACTAAAATCCTGCCGCGTCATTCACTCGGTCACGTAACTCTTTTCCTGGCTTGAAATGAGGTACATATTTTTCACTTAACTCTACTGATTCACCACTTTTTGGGTTACGTCCTACTCTTGGTGGACGATGGTGTAAGGTAAAACTACCGAAACCACGAATTTCGATACGTTCTCCAGTTGCTAAATTATCACTCATCTGTTCAATTATAAGTCTTACTGCTAATTCAACATCACGATAATTTAAAAGTGATTGTTTTTCAGATAATATTTCAATCAAATCTGACTTTGTCATATGTCTTAATTTCCTTAGATGTACCCTTGAAATTTAACAGAATCGATCTATATTCTAACAAAATTTCTCAATGCATCTATCTTTCTAAAAAAACAGGTACCCAAACTATCGTTTGAGTACCTGTCGATTTTTAAAGCAGATTAACTATCGCTTTGATCCATTTGTGCTTTCAACAAATCACCCAATGTTGTAGCGCCATCGCTAGCCACATTTGAGTATTCTTTCAATGCTTCAGTTTCTTCTTGAGAATCTTTCGCTTTGATAGATAATGTTAAAGTACGATCTTTACGTGATGAACCTGTAAATTTCGCTTCAATTTCATCACCAACTGATAATACTTTGCTAGCATCTTCAGTACGTTCGCGTGAAATATCTGCAACACGAACATAACCTTCAACACCATCAGCAAGTTCAATTGTTGCGCCACGAGCATCAACTTCAGTTACTTTACCAGTAACGTTTGTACCACGTGGGTGCTCTGACATGTATTGTGAGTATGGGTCGTCTTGCATTTGCTTAACGCCTAATGAAATACGCTCACGTTCAGGGTCAATAGCTAAAACAACAGCTTCTAACTCATCACCTTTTTTGTGGTCACGAATTAAGTCTTCATTCTCTTCTTCCCATGAAAGGTCAGATAAGTGAATAAGGCCATCAATTCCACCGTCAAGTCCGATGAATACACCAAAGTCTGTAATAGATTTGATTGAACCAGAAACTTTGTCACCTTTGTTATGAGTCATTGCAAACTCTTCCCAAGGGTTAGGTTTACATTGTTTCATACCTAAAGAAATACGACGACGTTCAGCATCGATTTCTAGAACCATTACTTCAACTTCATCACCTAATTGAACTACTTTAGATGGGTGTACGTTTTTGTTAGTCCAGTCCATTTCAGACATATGAACTAAACCTTCAACACCATCTTCGATTTCAACGAAGCAACCGTAGTCAGCAATGTTTGTTACTTTACCTTGTAGACGGCTTGTGCTTGGGTAGCGGTTAGCAATATCTTGCCAAGGATCGCTGCCCATTTGTTTAAGACCTAAAGATACACGTTCGCGTTCTTTATCGAATTTCAATACTTGAACTTCGATTTCGTCGCCGATTGTAACAACTTCAGATGGGTGTTTAACACGTTTCCAAGCCATATCAGTGATATGTAGAAGACCATCAATACCACCAAGATCAACGAATGCACCGTAATCTGTAAGGTTCTTAACAATACCTTTAACGATTTTGTCTTCTTCTAGTGTTTCTAATAACGCATCACGTTCAACACTGTTTTCTGCTTCCATGATTGCACGGCGAGAAACAACGATATTGTTACGTGGACGGTCAAGTTTAATTAACTTGAACTCAAGCTCTTTGCCTTCAAGGTGAGAAGTATCACGAAGTGGACGTACATCTACCAATGAACCCTGTCTCTTATACACATCTGACGCTGCCGACGATCTACTCTGTGTAGA
>CAJXPP010000095.1 GCA_913058195.1 uncultured Gammaproteobacteria bacterium
GGTCAAAGCAGACCAAGCTTGATAACATAGACACACTTAATTTCGGATTGTTACAAACACAATGAAATTTTTTTCTAAAAAAAATAAAATTGATGAGTCACAGCTAATAAAACAGCTTATCGCTGGTGATGAACATGCCTTTCAAAAAGTTGTATCTGATAATCACAATATCATGTTATCTGTTGCACGAGCGATAGTCGGAGATGCTTTTGCCGATGAAGTTGTGCAGGACGCATGGATTTCGGCAATCAAAGCACTTCCCAATTTTGAAGGTCGCTCCAGCCTCAAGACATGGTTGTTACATATAGTATCTAATGGTGCAAAAACACGCGTTCACCGAGAAAACCGTATATCTTCTTTAGATGATGGTTGGGAGTCTGAAACTTCTGATAAATTTGACCATACAGGCCACCGTTATGATGATGTTTTGCCATGGGAGAATGCTACACCTGAAGCGATTTTGGCGAATGAACAACTACAATCAATTATCGAACACACCTTCCAACAGTTACCCGCTATGCAAAGAGCAGCTTTAACTATGTATGACATGCAAGGCATTGGTATGGATGAAATTTGTAACATTCTATCCATCTCTTCGTCTAATGTACGGGTGTTACTACATAGGGCTAGATCCACACTACACCATAAAATCGAACAATATCAACAGAGTGAAAATAATGTATCAATGTAAAGACATCTCAGATGAAGTGAATAACTATATTGATGGTGATCTACCTCTGCGTAAGCGCATCGGTTTATTTTTTCATTTGCTTATGTGCAGCTGTTGCCGCAATTATTTACAGCAGATCCACTCTACTATTTCTATTGTTACTGTTGCAAAACCTAAAGAACAGGATGGCACAGATACCAACGCCTTAGCTAAACAACTACATAGCCTATGGCAGGGTGAAGATAATAATCAGAAAGATCATTAGATTTGATGTTTATCTTTCCACTCTTGATATGGCATGCCATAGATACTTTCACGAGCTTGATCGTAAGTTAAGTCTAGCCCCTTCTGTTCAGCTTCAGCTAAATACCATTTAGAAAGACAGTTACGACAAAAGCCCGCTAAATTCATTAAGTCAATATTTTGTACATCAGTACGCTCTTGTAAATGGGCTGTTAAGCGACGAAATGCTGCAGCTTCTAATTCAATTTGGGTTTGTTGGTTCATGGCTATTCTCTTGATATATAAAACATCGAACCTCATGGGATTCGGATAAGGTGGTTTTTTCAGGGTACAACTCTAAGCATTGTGCCATTACATTAGGACATCGTCGATGAAAATGACAGCCATTTGGTGGATTAGCTGGTGATGGTAACTCTCCCTCCAGATTAATTACTTCACGTTTATTATGCGTATCGAGTTCTGGTACAGCTGCTAATAAAGCTTGAGTATAGGGATGTTTAGGATTATTTAAAACTTGCTCACGAGTACCTTGTTCTACAATCCTTCCTAAATACATAACTGCAACACGGTGTGCCAAATAATTAACCACCGAAATATTATGTGTAATGAACAGGTAAGACAAACCAAACTCATGTTGAATTTCACGTAATAAATTTAGGATCTGAGCTTGAACAGACACATCTAAGGCACTGGTTGGCTCATCACAAATAATTACTTCAGGCTCTGTCGCTAAAGCTCTTGCTATACATATTCGTTGACGTTGCCCCCCTGAGAACTCGTGAGGATAACGGTGTTTAGTTTCGGCACTTAAACCCACACACACAAGTAACTCATCAACTCTTTTGTTTTTAACGTCCGCATTTTTAACATACTGTGTATCAAACAATGCTTCTTCAATAATTTTGGCCACTGTCATTCTTGGATTCATTGAAGAGAAAGGATCTTGAAATATAATCTGAATCGCCGATCGGTGCTGTTTTAATGCGCGCTGGGAAAGAGTGGTTAATTCATTATCATAATATTTCACTTGGCCTGATGTTACAGATACTAACTGTAAAATCCCTTTGCCAACCGTTGTTTTACCGCAGCCTGATTCACCTACAAGTGCAACTGTTTCAGCTTGTTTTAATAAAATATCAACACCATCAACTGCTTTTACTGAGCCCACTTGTCGTTGAAATAAGCCTTTCCGAATAGGGAAGTGAACTTTTAAACCTTTTACAGTTAGCACTGTTTTATCTGCTGGTAATACTTCTGATAATGGTGATAACTTGTGCTGCTGTTCAACCATGACATGCTCAATATCACTATCAGGATCAAGCAGGTGACATCTAATGCCATGTTGGTCATTCTCAAACCACTGAGGCACAGAAGAATGGCAAGTTTGCCAAGCATGTTCACAACGCTCTACAAAACGACAACCTTCAAAGGATTGAGTTAGGGCTGGTACATTACCCTTTATGATGGTTAATCTTTGTTGTCGTTTTTGTTCTGTAGGTAAGGCATCAAATAACTTGTTGGTATAGGGATGTTGATGGCTGGCAAAAAATTGTTTTCGACTCGCAGTTTCAACAATCTGCCCTGCATACATTACTGCAATATGATCGGCTATTTGTGCAACAACAGCTAAATCATGGCTAATTAACAAAATAGCCATACCTGTTTTAGTCTGAATATCTTTTAACAAATCTAGGATTTGTGCTTGAATCGTTACATCTAATGCGGTTGTTGGTTCATCAGCAATCAATAATTCTGGTTCGCCTGCTAATGCCATAGCAATCATCACGCGCTGCTTCATACCACCCGAAAGCTGGTGAGGATATTCTTTTATTCGCTGTGTAGGGTCAGGAATACCTACTGATTCAAGTAATTCAATAATACGAAGACTTAATGCTTTATCTGTCAACTCAAAGTGATATTTTAAACATTCACCAACTTGTTCTCCTACCGATAACACGGGATTTAGTGAACTCTGTGGTTCTTGAAAAATCATCGCTATTCGACGACCACGAATAGCTTGCATGTCGGACTCTGACAAATTAAGTAGATTCTCACCGTTTAATGTAATACTACCAGATACAATTCGACTGACGGGCTGTGGATTGAGGCGTAAAAGCGATAAAGCAGTCACTGATTTTCCACAACCTGATTCACCCAATAAGGCAAATGTTTCACCACGGTTTATTTTGAAATCTACACCATCTACAGCACGTAAAGGCCGTTCATTATTACCGAACCATGTTCTTAAGCCTGAGACTTCAAGTAGTGCTGATGTCATTGAGTTGTTTGCATCCTAGGATCAAAGGCGTCTCTGACAACATCTGCAAATAAATTAGCTGCTAAAACTAAAATAAACATTGAACAAAATGCTGCCACCAAAGACCACCACACTATAGGATCGCGGGCCATTTCAAGCCGAGCACTATTAATCATATTGCCCCAGCTATGCATTGAAGGATCTACGCCAACACCAACATACGATAATACTGCTTCAGCCAACACTAAGCCACTAAAGTCGAGTACGATTGCAATGATGACTATATGCATTAAATTTGGCAAAATATGTCGATGAAGAATACTTAAACTACCTGCACCAAGTGACCTTGCAGCCAATACATAGTCAGCCTCACGTAACTTTAATGTTTCACCCCGCAGAATTCGACATAATCCAGTCCAACTTGTTAAGCCTAAAATAATACATAGAAATAAAAGTCGTATATCAGCACGTTCAGCGATGGTCGTAAAATTCTCAGGATGATTACTCATATATACCTGTAACATCAATACGGCTGCAGCAATCAATAATACTCCAGGTATCGAATTTAAGGTTGTATAGATATATTGAATAACATCATCAACCCATCCTTTAAAATAGCCTGCAGCAATCCCCATAAACAAGGCAAATGGCAGCATAACTAATGTAGTTAGGGTTCCAATTACTAGCCCAGTACGTACACTTTTTAATGACTGATATAAAACATCTTGGCCGACTTTATCTGTACCTAAAATATGATAATCAAAACTTAACCCAAAGAAATTAAAAGACATAATTAACATTAATAACAATGTTGAAACTATTGTTATTAATGGATAATTATCACTTAAATCACTAAGAAGCACTCTGCATTTCAGGCCATGTTCACCCCATATGTATAAGACAATAAGCAATAGAATAACTAACCAAGAAAGGAATGCAAATAGCGTATATTGAGCAACTGTTGACTGAATATCTGACCACTTACTTTGCTCAGAAATTAAATGTGAACCAGCATAGTTTAGTTTGGGATAAATATAATTAAGGTGCCCGTTTTCTGTGTAGGTCATTTCACGAACAAATGATTTTGTAGCAAACGGAGAGGAGTACGTTTTCTCCTCTTGCTCTCGCATAGGTGTTAATGCAAGATCTAATAAGGTGAGAACTTCAGTAGAATAATGTGCCTTTTCAGTAGAAGTGTCGTTGCTTAACTGATATCGAAAATGTACAGAATCTAATAGTCCAATACTGGCATAACATAGCAAAATTAGAATTGAGATTGCGCCACGTTTTCTCTTGAAAACAAATTTCCATGGTGTACGTAAATGAGGCTGCGTTCGAATATAAAATACGGCTAATATAACAACAGCCACCAAAAGGTAAATTAAAATATCAGTCCATAAGAAGACAGGTATAAAAGGCATGTCTAGGTTATTTTGATAACTGTGAAATATCTATTTTTAATTCTTTTGGCAGTGAAAACTCTACGGTCTCTCTCCGCCCTTCATCTTCATTTGAATCAGATACACCAAGTTTTTTTAAGTGACTAACAACTTGTTGCACTAATACTTCTGGTGCTGATGCACCGGCGGTTAAGCCAATCACTTTTTTGTCATTTAACCACTCTGCTTGAATATCGGCGGCAGAATCGATCAAGTAAGCTGGCGTGTTAAGTTTATGAGAAAGTTCACGTAAACGATTAGAATTAGAGCTGTTTTTTGATCCTACTACTAATACTAAATCACATTGAGAAGCTAGGTTTTTAACCGCATCTTGCCTATTCTGGGTGGCGTAACAAATATCATCTTTACGTGGCCCTTTAATATTTGGGAATTGTGCCCTTAATGCATCAATGACAATAGAAGCATCATCGACTGATAAGGTAGTTTGTGTCACAAAGGCTAATTCATCGGGGTTTTTAACCTTAAGCTTGGCTACATCTTCAGGCGTTTCAACAAGATACATTCCACCTTGTTCTGAGGTATATTGTCCCATCGTGCCTTCTACTTCAGGGTGTCCTGCATGTCCGATTAATACACATTCACGCCCTTGTTTTTCATATTGGGCGACTTCCATATGTACTTTAGTCACTAAGGGGCAAGTTGCATCAAAAACTGTTAATCCTCGTTGCTGGCCTTCAGACTGTACTTTTTTTGATACACCATGAGCACTAAATATCAAAGTACTCTTATCAGGCACTTCTGATAGCTCTTCAACAAAGATAGCACCTTTATCACGTAGGCCATCAACGACATATTTGTTGTGTACCACTTCATGTCGAACATAAATAGGTGCACCAAACAGTTCTAGTGCACGATCTACAATTTCAATAGCGCGATCTACACCGGCACAAAATCCACGAGGGTTCGCTAAAATTAGTTTCATTACAATACTGCCTTTGGATATGAGCCTAATACACGACACATAGAAGATTCTTTTTCTAATAAGGCTAATGCTTCAGCTACAGCTGCGTCTTGGCTATGACCTTCAATATCAATAAAAAAAACATATTCCCATATACCTGTGCGTGAAGGTCGAGATTCGATGCGCGTCAGACTAATACCGCTATCTGCCAGTGGTTTAAGTAATACTTGCAAAGCACCAGGTTGATTTTTGGTTGATACCAATAGAGCGGTTTTATCTTCGCCTGAAGGTCCGACATCTTGGCCGCCAATAATTAAAAAACGTGTTGTATTATTCGACTCGTCTTCAATATTAGTCGCAACAATCGATAAATCATAAATTTCAGCTGCACGATTTGAAGCGATCGCTGCTGCATTAGGCTCTAAACTAACCTTTTTAGCGGCTTCTGAATTACTATTAACGGGAATCATTACTTCACAGTCGGGCATATGCTCACTGAGCCAATGTCGGCACTGTGCTATGGCTTGAGGATGAGCATAGACTGCTTTAATATCACTAATATTGTCTGATTTACTTAATAGACAATGATGGATACGAAGTGATATTTCACCATTAATTTTAAGTGGTGTATTTATAAATCGATCTAAAGTATGCGATACCATGCCTTCGGTAGAATTTTCTACTGGCACCACACCATAATTAGCTTGATGTGTTTCAACGGCATGAAATACATCTGCAATTGTTGCAAATGATTCTAATTCAACCGAGCCGCCGAACTGCTTAAGAGCTGCGGCTTGGGTAAATGAACCTTCCGGCCCTAAATAAGCCACTTTTAATGGCTTTTCAGCAGCAAGGCACGCTGACATTATTTCACGAAATAAACGTGCCATTTCTTGATCTGATAATGGTCCAGCATTTCGTTCCATTACCTGTCGTAGTACCATCGCTTCACGTTCAGGTCGATAAAAATCGCTAATTTGTTCGCCATTAGCTAACTTGATCTGGGCTACTTCTTCAGCCATTGCAGTACGATTATTAAGCAACTGTTGAATCTGAGCATCAGTCTCATCAATTTGAATACGAATTGCCTGCAATGCTTCTAATTCACTCATGGGTTAACCGTATTTTCTTTCAAATTCAAACATAAAGAAGTTAATGCATTAACACCAAACTCCCGCATTGCATTATAGATACTCGCTGGCATACCACTGTTATGCCAACCCTGTATTTCCTTCTGTATTTTTTCTAATACAACTTCAGGCAACATAGCACGCCCCGCACTAAAATTATACGACTTCAAACTGTTACTCTTCTGCTGAGTCTAAGACGTCAGTTTCATCTGCTTCTGAATCAGAGTCATCATCTTCCTCAAGCACACGTTCTAAACCCACTAGCTTTTCATTCTTAGTTAGGTTAATCAACTTGACACCTTGTGTATTACGACCAACTAATGAAACATCTTTAACTGGCGTACGTACTAATGTACCACCATCTGTAATCAGCATAATCTGATGCTCAGCACGAACCTGAACAGCACCTACAACATTACCGTTACGTTCAGATGTTTGAATAGAAATAATACCACTACCACCTCGACCTTGAACACGGTATTGGTCTAATTCGGTACGTTTTCCAAAGCCAAATTCAGTTGCCGTTAAAATGGCACCGTCTTCTGGGTTTGCAATAATCAGTGAAATAATTTTTTCGCCTTCAGGCATACGCATCCCACGTACACCACGGGATACACGACCCATAGAGCGCACATCTGTTTCAGCAAAACGAATCACTTTACCGCTAGAGTTGAATAACATAATATCCGACTGACCATCTGTCAGTTCTACACCCACAAGTTGATCATCATCTTTCAGATCAACAGCAATAATACCGTTAGCTCGAGGACGTGAATAGGCTTCTAATGGTGTTTTCTTAACCGTACCTGAAGCAGTCACCATAAAGATGTAATTATCTGCATCAAACTCGCGTACTGGAAGAATTGCATTAATTTGTTCGCCATCTTCTAATGGCAATAGATTAACAATTGGCTTACCACGAGCCGCTCGGCCACCTTGTGGTAGTTCATATACTTTCTTCCAATACACTTTACCAGCACTAGAGAAGCATAATAATGTGTCATGTGTATTAGCAATAAAGAGATGTTCGATAAAGTCTTCATCTTTCATTGATGTAGCAGATTTACCCTGTCTCTTATACACATCTCCGAGCCCACGAGACTAGGCATGATCTCG
>CAJXPP010000096.1 GCA_913058195.1 uncultured Gammaproteobacteria bacterium
CTACACAGAGTAGATCGTCGGCAGCGTCAGATGTGTATAAGAGACAGGTACTACCTTATTTTTCACTTTAAAACTCCTCGCCATTGCAGACATGCCAGTACAAACCCGATCGTACATAGATTTTCCACAATTATTAGGTCGTAGTTAAATAAGCTTGTATTTTCTTTAAGAGCGACCTACAGCTCGGTTTTCCAACGCCTCTATTCTTGCTTCGATAGGGGGATGAGATGAAAATAATGCCATAAATCCACCTTTATCATTAATGCCAAAAGCTGCCATTTGCTCTGGTAATGCTGCAGGCTCTACACGCCCGAGGCGTTTAAGTGCATTTATCATATTTTGATGTCCGGCCAAATCAGCACCGCCGGTATCTGCAATAAATTCACGTTTTCTTGAAAAGTACATCACAATGGTTGACGCGAGTATGGATAAAACAACCTGAGCCACCATGACAGTGACAAAATAGCCAATACCATGGCCGCGATCATTTTTTAAGATCACACGGTCGACAATATGTCCGACAATACGCGATAAAAAGACTACAAAAGTGTTAACCACACCCTGAATCAACGCTAAAGTTACCATGTCTCCATTGGCAATATGGCTCATTTCATGGCCAACTACTGCTTCAACTTCACCTTGTGACATATTGTCTAACAAGCCTTGAGATACGGCCATAAGAGCCTTGTTTTTACTAGCGCCAGTTGCAAAGGCATTCATCTCAGGTGTGGGGAAAATGGCAACTTCTGGCATTTTTATACCGACAATTTTCGCCTGTTTTTCAACAGTGCTTATTAACCACTTCTCAATATTGGTCGTAGGATTGGTAATAACGACTGCACCCGTCATACGTTTAGCCATCCATTTTGAAATCAGCAATGAAATAAACGAACCACCGAAACCAATAACACCGGACAATATGACCAATGCCTGAATATTAAGATCAGAACCATTTTCAGCCAATATACTGTCAACACCGAGCAGTCTCAATGTTATGCTCAGCACCGCCATAATGGCGATATTGGTCAAAATAAATAGCATTATTCGTTTCATTATTTTCCTAATTCTTAGATTTAGTAGATATTAGCCTAGCATATTTATTTACATATGCAAGCAAGCCACACTCTCTATGATAATCATGATGGGTCACTACTTAAACCCCCTCAACTTCAGGATTATGTTGTTTGGATCCCAAGCCTAGATAGCCTCTATGTGAGGTGCGCGATTACTGGGCCGCTTCATTGCTAAGGTTAAGCAATCTATTAGCTGCTTTAGTTATAGACTCAACTCATCACGATATCAGCACGACGGTAATTACGTATCACTTATTAACAGCGTTCTGTATATAATGTCAAACCGTTGAAAATTCCTATAAGAAAATAAACGACCTTGTAGTATTTTGTCAGATGAAAACTAAGTCAAAGCCGACTTTCCGCTCTAATTTTGTAGCGAAACCGTTATAATAGACTTAACGGCAAGAAGTGGCATTGCCCAGAGAGACAAGGATAGATTCACTTTTATTAAGAGAGATAGAATGGCTTATACAGAAAAATTTCAAAATATGGCTAATGCTGCACGTGCTCGAGTTGAGGAAGTATTGCCTGAACATGTTGATGCGTTGGTCGCCAAAGGTGCCATTGCCCTAGATATTCGTGATAAACCAGAACACGATGTGGATCATATTCCTAGCTCACTCAATATCAGCCGTGGAAAGCTAGAGATGCTAGTTGAAGGTGAAGTCCCTGATCTAGACAGTACTATTTTATGCTATTGCAATGCGATTAATCGTGGAGCGTTATCTGCGGATACTTTAAGATCTATGGGCTATGGCAATGCAAAGTTTATTGTAGGCGGATTGATTGCTTATCGGGCCCTTAGCTAGCTTATTAAAATTTAGTATATGATTAGTTTATGGAAACCTGCTGCAAAAATATCATCAATCTACATTGTTGTAGGAGCAGTATGGATACTGGCTTCTGATAACGCTCTTACATACTTTTTTAGTAGTACAGAGACACTAAGTCAACTACAAACAGTAAAGGGCTGGTTTTATATCCTTACCACTGGCGCCCTCCTCTTTTGGCTTGTTCAGCGCCAGCTGAAGACTATAAACGAAAGTGAAGAACGTTGGCGTTTTGCTTTAGAAGGTTCCGGTGATGGCGTGTGGGACTGGAATATACAAGCTGACCAAGTCATCTATTCTAAGCGTTGGAAAGAAATGCTGGGGTATGCTGAAGAAGAGATCGGCACCGAACTCAGTGAGTGGTCCAATCGCGTCCACCCGGAGGATATGCCGCGAGTGATGGCTGCTCTCCAACCGCACCTCGATGGTCAAACAGCAATTTATATCAATGAACACCGCATGCGCTGCAAGGACGGCAGCTACAAATGGATTCTCGACCGCGGACGGGTGTCTGCACGCGATGCCGCTGGGAAACCACTACGCGTAGCGGGCACCCATACCGACATCACCGATCGTAAACAATTAGAAGAAAAACAAAAGCTTTCTGCCACCGTATTCTCTCACGCCCGTGAAGGCATCATGATTACCGATGTCAGCGGTAACGTTATTGAGGTTAACGATACTTTCAGTCTCATCACTGGTTACAGTCGTGAAGAAATTATGGGCCAAAATCCACGCATGCTTAAATCTGGCAGACAATCACCAGAGTTCTATGCCGAGCTGTGGAAAACCCTATTGGAAAAAGACCACTGGTGTGGCGAAGTATGGAATCGACGTAAGAATGGCGAAGTCCATGCCGAACTCCTCACTATCAGTGCAGTGCGGAGTTCTACTGGTCAAGTTCAAAACTACGTGGCATTATTCACTGACATTACGCAGATGAAAGAGCACCAGAGTGAATTAGAACGTATAGCTCACTACGACATACTGACCAATCTCCCCAACCGTGCATTACTCGCTGACCGCTTAAGCCAATGTATGGTGCAGTGCCATCGCCATCAACAATCATTAGCCGTCGCATTTCTAGACTTAGATGGCTTTAAAGTTGTGAATGATGCTCATGGTCATAATATGGGGGATGAACTACTCATTACATTATCAGGTCGCATGAAAGCGGCTTTACGTGAAGGTGATACCTTAGCCCGTATTGGTGGTGATGAGTTTGTCGCCGTATTAGCGGACTTAGCTAAAGATGAAGACTGTCAACCTGTATTAGACCGGCTACTGAAGGCTGCTGCTGATCCCGTTACTGTGGGAGAAATCACACTACAAGTCAGTGCCAGCATTGGGGTCGCTCTCTACCCACAAGATAACGTTGATACCGACCAACTGATGCGTCATGCTGACCAAGCTATGTATCTAGCTAAGCAGGCAGGCAAGAATCGTTATCATATGTTTGATACCGTACAAGATGAAGCCATCAGTATCCAACGTGAAAGTATAGGCAATATACGTTCCGCTCTAAGGCGACGTGAGTTTGTACTGTACTACCAACCCAAGGTGAATATGCACACTGGCGACGTCATTGGGGTGGAAGCCTTAATCCGTTGGCAGCACCCTAATCTTGGTCTACTGTCTCCCGCAGCCTTCTTACCTGTAATGGAAGGCCATGACATTAGTCTGGATGTGGGTGAATGGGTCATCGACACTGCATTAACCCAAATAAGCCAATGGCAAGACATGGAAATTCACCTTCCTATTAGTGTCAACATTAGTGCACATCAATTGCAAAAAAATGACTTTGTCACTCGCCTAGCAGCCTTGTTGGCAACCTATCCTGAAGTGGACCCAAGCTCTTTAGAATTAGAAATATTAGAAACCAGCGCTTTGAGTGACATTAGCCAAGTTTCCGCCACCATGAATGCTTGCCGTGATCTAGGTGTAGGTTTTGCCTTAGATGACTTTGGTACGGGCTATTCATCCCTTACCTATCTTAGGAACCTACCCGCGCACTTGATTAAAATAGACCAAAGCTTTGTGCGAGACATGCTCACTGACGCTGATGACTTAGCCATTGTTGAAGGCGTGATAGGCTTAGCTAAATCATTCAAGCGAGACGTAATTGCTGAAGGTGTAGAAACGGTTGAACATGGTACAGCGCTATTACAACTAGGCTGTGAATTAGCACAAGGTTATGGCATAGCAAGACCGATGCCTGCGAGTGATATTTCTGTCTGGTTGGGTGACTGGAAGTCTGATAAGGCTTGGCAGTTATAAATATAAACGACTGTCCATTTTGGGTCAAATGCTGCCCTTTAAAACTATTGTCGCTTAGCCCTATCACCACAGATTGTGGTGATAACCGAACCATTACATTAGGTTTAATTTAGTAGAACACAATTAAGACCTGCTTATTTTGCTTGATAGAGTCGTGCATCGGCAAGATATTATAGTATCAATATTGCCAACCACATCTGTAGTCACACCGATGCTGATGGTAATTGAGTAATAATCTTATTACAGATCAAACTAGGGAAATTAAATTTCTAGACCTAACTTCCCCAGGTTTAAATAGCTACTATTTTCGCTTCAACTGTTCCAAATCTCTAACTGCACCTTTCGATGCCGAAGTAGTCAACGCCGCATAAGCCTGTAATGCCAAACTGACTTGGCGTTCTCGTCCAACAGGCAGCCAAGCATCATCACCTTTTGCTTCCATAGCGATTCTTCGCTCTGCTAATACAGTGTCACTAACATCAACTTTAATCACTCGGTTTGGAATATCAATGACAATAGTATCGCCTTGCTCCACTAAACCAATGGTGCCGCCTTCGGCTGCTTCAGGTGAAGCATGGCCAATGGATAGGCCTGATGTGCCACCCGAAAAACGGCCATCTGTTAATAAGGCACAGGCTTTACCCAAACCTTTCGCTTTTAGATAACTGGTCGGGTACAACATTTCTTGCATACCTGGGCCGCCCTTCGGGCCTTCGTAGCGAATAAGTACAACATCACCTGCGACAACTTGATCAGTCAAAATTGCGGTCACGGCTGCATCTTGGGATTCAAAAATTCGTGCTGGGCCGGTAAAAGTCAGGTTATCATCATCGACACCAGCGGTTTTAACGATACAACCTTCTTCAGCTAAATTACCAAATAACACGGCTAGACCACCATCTTGGCTATAAGCATGTTCGATATCTCGGATGCAGCCATTTTCGCGATCTAAATCTAATTCAGGCCAGCGGCAAGATTGGCTAAATGCTGTTTGAGTTGGAATGCCTGCTGGGCCAGCTAAGAAGCGTTGTTTTGCAACTTCACTGTCACTGCGTTTAACATCCCATTGCGCCAAAGCATCGGCCATTGACTTTGAATGTACGGTGGGCAAATCAGTATGCAATAAACCACCCGCCGCTAGTTCAGCCAAAATGCTCATTACACCACCAGCGCGATGTACATCTTCCATATGATATTCAGGTGTCGCGGGTGCGACTTTACATAGGTTAGGAATTTTACGAGACATGCGGTCGATATCGCTCATAGTGAAATCAACTTCACCTTCATGAGCGGCTGCTAATAAATGCAATACAGTGTTGGTTGAGCCACCCATCGCAACATCTAATGCAACCGCATTTTCAAATGCAGGTTTACTTGCAATTGTTCGTGGCAATGCTGATTCGTCATCTTGTTCGTAATAACGTTTAGCTAGGTCAACAATCGTGCGGCCAGCTTCTAGGAACAGCTCTTCGCGATCGGCATGGGTTGCTAATAAAGAACCATTGCCCGGTAATGATAGGCCTAAGGCTTCAGTCAAACAGTTCATTGAATTTGCAGTGAACATACCTGAACATGAACCACAGGTTGGACATGCAGAACGTTCAACATTAGCGACATCTTCATCACTGACATTTTCATCCGCTGCTAGCACCATCGCATCGACTAAATCTAATTTAACGTCTTTACCCGCTAATTTAGTTTTGCCCGCTTCCATTGGGCCACCTGATACAAAAATAACGGGGATATTTAAGCGTAATGCCGCCATCAACATGCCCGGTGTAATTTTGTCGCAGTTTGAGATACATACAATGGCATCGGCACAATGTGCATTAACCATGTATTCAACTGAATCAGCAATAATGTCACGTGAAGGTAAGCTGTAAAGCATACCGCCATGACCCATTGCGATGCCATCATCAACCGCAATAGTATTAAATTCTTTCGCGACACCGCCTGCTTTCTCAATTTCGCGCGCAACTAACTGGCCCATATCTTTTAAATGTACATGACCCGGAACGAACTGAGTAAATGAGTTGGAAACCGCAATAATCGGTTTGCTAAAATCGTCGTCTTTCATGCCCGTAGCACGCCATAAGGCACGAGCGCCCGCCATATTACGACCAGCAGTAGAGGTTCTTGAGCGATATTCAGGCATAATGATTCTCCAAACAATATAGTGTGTCTTGTTGTTAGTGATAACAACATTCGATCTGACAAATTTTACACGATCTTTGCCAATAGGCTGCGACTACGATAAAAATAACGTTATGAATGAGATAAATAATACCGAAATAATTAACAATAATGCCGCCACGACTAACTGGTTTAGAACTGCTGCGCCTTATATACATGCCCATAGAAATTCAACATTTGTGATCGCCTTTGATGGCACAACCATAGCGTCAGCAAGCTTTGATAGCCTTATTCATGATCTTGCGCTACTAAGTAGTCTCGGTATTCGTCTGGTACTAGCTTATGGCGCACGCCCACAAATTGAACAACAATGTACCTCGCATAATATTCCGGTTAATTATCATCAAGGTTTGCGCGTTACTGACGATGCGAGCTTAAAAGTCGCTAAAGCAGTAATTGGTAGATTGCGTCTTGATATCGAAGCCAAATTATCATTTAGTCTTCCGCACACACCAATGGCCGATGCGCAGATCCGTTGCACCAGCGGTAATTTAGTAACCGCGCAACCTGTAGGTATTAAAGATGGCGTTGATTTTCAACATACTGGAAAAGTGCGCCGTATAGATGGTCAAGGTATTGAGCAGCAATTACAGCAAGGTAATTTGGTTTTATTACCGCCATTAGGCTTCTCACCCACAGGTGAAACATTTAATTTATCGTTAATATCTGTCGCAACCGAAGCTGCTATAGAGCTGGGCGCTGATAAATTAATTATTATCGGTAATGACTATTCTGAACTGGCACGTGAATTAACCACTAAGCAAGCCAATGACACTTTAGAGTCCTTGCCTGAAGATGAACAAGCAACATTACAAGCTGCTATTCAAGCGCTAAATAATGGCGTTAAACGTGTACATTTATTAGATAGAACAATGGATGGCGCGCTACTACAAGAATTATTTAGCCGTGATGGTGCTGGTATTCTAATTACACCAGAGCCGTTTGAGACTACACGTGAAGCTAATATTGATGATGTTGGCGGTATTTTAGAAATCATTCGCCCACTTGAGGAGCAAGGTACCTTAGTAAAACGTTCATTAGATCTACTAGAAATGGAAATCGACCATTTTACGGTTTTAGAGCGAGATGGCAGTATCGTCGGCTGTGCTGCTCTTTATCCTTATCTGGATAACAAAGCGGCAGAATTAGCTTGCCTTGCCGTAATACCTGACTACCAAGACCTAGGGCGGGGTAAACAGTTACTTGCAACATTAGAGAAACAGGCAAAATCAGCTGGCTTAACGAGCTTATATACACTGACAACGCAAACGACACATTGGTTTATCGAACACGGTTTCAAACCTGCGCAAATTAATGATTTGCCCGTTGAAAAACAACAGTTTTATAACTGTCTCTTATACACATCTCCGAGCCCACGAGACTAGGCATGAT
>CAJXPP010000097.1 GCA_913058195.1 uncultured Gammaproteobacteria bacterium
AGCCAGAGCCAGAGCCAGAGCCAGAGCCAGAGCCAGAGCTAGAGCTAGCAAAACCAAGCTTCGTTGAACCTGAAAATGCGTTGAGTGAGATGATGGCGGACTTGACTCAAGAAGTACAAGAACCACTTCCTTCCGATTCAGATCTAGAAGATATGTTGACTGAAATTCGTGAGTTAGAACAAGAAGATACGCTAAAGTCAGAGCAGGAAGAGAAGAAAGTATTAAGCTCAAGTCAAGATGAGTTAAAAGCTATCTTATCAAGTATTCCTTCTTTTTCTCAGATGAATAAAAAGTAGGTTTATGATGATATTGTAGAGGATTGGAGTATCGTCTAATTGAAAAAGCCCTCAACTAAATAACTAAGTTAAGGGCTTTTTATTATCAATTTACAATTAAATCAATGACGCTCTTTGTTGCTCAAACTGAGTCAAAGATTGTTCCATTTCCTGTAATTTATTACGTTCTTTTTGCACTACTTCAGCAGGTGCTTTGGCAACATAACTTTCGTTATTTAATTTACCAGAAGATTGCTTAATTACTTTTTGTAACTTTGCAATTTCTTTATTCAGACGCTGAATTTCAGCATCCTTATCAATTAAGCCTTCAAGTGGAATTAATATTTCCATTTTACCTACTAAAGCTGTTGATGCAGCAGGCGCTTCACCTTCAAGCACAGCAATGGACTCTAAATTGGCTAAACGGCTCAAGAAGTTTTGATTTGCTTCTAAGCGTCGTATATCTTCTTCTGCACTGTCTTTTAATAAAACAGGTAATTGCTTTTTAGGTGGAATATTCATTTGCGAACGAATAGAGCGAATACCCGTAATGAACTCCATCATCCATTCCATATCAGCAACGGCTATTGAGTCAACTTTACTCTCATCAGCTACTGGATAGGCTTGGCTCATAATCGTATCACCGGATTGGCCTGCTAATGGGGCTACGGTTTGCCAAATTTCTTCAGTGATGAACGGCATAAATGGGTGAGCTAAACGTAATACAGTTTCCAATACACGAACAAGGGTTCGACGTGTACCACGTTTTTCTGCGTCGCTTGCCTTGTCATTATTAAGAACAGGTTTAGAAAGCTCTAGATACCAGTCACAGTAATTATTCCAAATAAACTCATAAATACCTTGAGCTGCATGATCAAAACGGTAGGCTTCAATTGCAGTAGTGACTTGTTGTTCAGTCGTTTGTAGTTTAGAAATTATCCAGCGATCGGCAAGGCTTAATTGCACATCATCATTATCAATACCGTTATCTTGTCCTTCGGTATTCATTAATACATAACGCGCTGCATTCCACAATTTATTACAGAAGTTGCGGTAACCACCAATGCGGCTCATATCAAAGTTGATATCCCGGCCTGTTGATGCCAGTGAGGCAAAGGTAAAACGCATAGCATCAGTACCATGTGCTTCAATGCCCTCAGGGAATTCTTTACGAGTTGCTTTTTCTATTTTTGCAGCAAGCCGTGGCTGCATCATGCCAGATGTACGTTTTGCCACCAATGTTTCCAAATCGATGCCATCAATAATATCGATAGGATCTAGCACATTACCTTTTGATTTAGACATTTTGTGGCCGTGTGAATCACGCACCAAACCATGAATGTAAACCTCTTTGAAAGGCACCTCATCCATAAATTTGATGCCCATCATCATCATTCTGGCAACCCAGAAGAAGATAATATCAAAGCCTGTAACAAGAACACTGGTTGGATACCATGTTTTTAATGCTTCAGAATCTTCAGGCCAACCTAGGGTTGAAAAGGGCCATAGAGCAGATGAAAACCAAGTATCAAGCACATCTTCATCTTGAGTTAGTTTCACATCCTCAGATAAGTTGTTTTCGGCACGTACAGTTGCTTCATCATGAGCAACATAGACATTGCCTTGTTCGTCATACCAAGCTGGTATTCGGTGTCCCCACCAGATTTGGCGTGAAATGCACCAATCCTGAATACCATCCATCCAGTTATAGAATGTTTTGTCCCAGTTGCCTGGTACAAATTTAATCTTACCTTCTTGTACGGCTTTGACTGCTGGTTCGGCTAATACATCCGCTTTTACATACCATTGGTCTGTTAACAATGGCTCAATAACGGCACCAGAGCGATCGCCACGAGGTACCATTAAAGTATGATCCTTAATGCCTTCTAATAAACCAAGTTCTTTTAAGTCATGGACAATAACATCACGCGCTTCATAGCGATCCAATCCACGGTATTTTTTAGGTGCTTCGTCGTTAATTTCGGCATTAAGAGTTAAAATATTGTATTTTGGCAAATCATGACGTTGGCCCATTTCAGCATCATTAAAGTCATGGGCAGGAGTGATTTTTACACAACCTGTACCAAATTCAGCATCAACATAATTATCAGCAATAATGGGGATTTCACGACCGACTAATGGCAAGGTAATCGTCTTACCTATCAGATGTTTATAGCGCTCATCATCAGGATGAACTGCAACAGCACTATCACCCAACATAGTTTCAGGGCGAGTCGTAGCCACCACTAAATGTCCTGAACCATCAGTCAATGGGTAGCGAAAATGCCACATATGACCTGATTCTTCTTCTGACAATACTTCAAGATCAGATACTGCTGTGTGCAGAACAGGATCCCAGTTTACTAAACGTTTACCTCGGTAAATAAGGCCTTCTTTATGCAGCTGTACAAAGACATTTTTAACGGCTTCTGATAAACCCTCGTCCATTGTGAAGCGTTCTCGTTCCCAATCCATTGATGTGCCTAGACGACGTAGTTGGGTGGTAATTTCACCACCTGACTCTTTTTTCCAATCCCAAATACGGTCAATAAAGGCATCACGGCCCAGATCGTGGCGCGTTTTACCTTCGGCATTGAGTTGACGTTCTACTACCATTTGGGTAGCTATACCAGCGTGATCGGTTCCTGCTTGCCACAAGGTGTTGTCGCCCTTCATCCGATGATAGCGGGTTAAGGTATCCATGATGGTATCTTGGAATGCATGACCCATATGAAGACGGCCGGTGACATTCGGTGGCGGCAACATGATTGCATATGGTGTTCCTTCTCCAGAAGGTTTGAATTCACCATTGCTTTCCCAAGTTTGGTACCAGCGTTGTTCGAGTTCGTCAGGGCTGTATGTCTTTTCCATAGGTTTTTCGGTTGTATTAAAAAATAAGAGAGGCATTATACCTTAGATACTTCGCTATATGATTATGGTAGTGGAATCTTTATGAGTGCAAGAGGAGATGATTTTATTGGATTAATATTTCAGCAAAAATTGATACTATTGCAACAGCCTGTGAATGGCATTGATTGAGTAGTGTATTCAGCAAAAGCTTAAGGCTGTTATTTCAGCCAGCTTGAGTGATATGGTTAAGCTATTCGTAGAGCTAAAGCTTGTGGGAACTCAATTGGTAGCCACGTTGTTGGTAGAATTGATAGCGCTGTCTGCCAGCGGCTTTAATCTCATCGTTGTCATTAATACATTCAGCAACGCGATCAAATTGACTAAAAAATAGTGGTTGCTCAGTACTTAAATTAATAAGCAAATCCATCAGTCTTGGTGGGGAAGCATCATGACCAATCAAAACGGGTGATTCATTGTTTGTATCGACTAATTGATGCGGAATAAAACTATCCGCTCGAAATGACCACAGAAGTTGATTGAACTGTTCTGCCTGTTCTGCATCTTGAGTATGGATATATATATGCTTGCCCTGATGATAGGCTTTTGAAGCTAATCGGCAAGCGAACACTTGCCGATCATATTCAGTATCGCCTTTTAAAACATAAAAGCTGATATTGGTCATAGACGATTATTTTTTATCTTCGATACGGTTTAATAAATATTGTACTAATAATGGTACAGGACGGCCTGTAGCACCTTTAGCTTTGCCGCCACTATTCCATGCAGTACCAGCAATATCTAGATGTGCCCATGTGAATTTTTCTGTAAATCGAGATAAGAAACAGGCCGCAGTAACACTGCCAGCTTCTTTACCACCAATATTAGCAATATCGGCGAAATTGCTGTCTAGTTGTGGCTGATATTCATCCCATAAAGGTAATTGCCACACGCGGTCATGACTATCATTACCAGCTTTTAACAAATCATCCGCCAAAGATTGATCATTAGCGAATACACCAGTTGCTTGACGTCCCAAAGCGACAATGATCGCACCGGTTAAAGTTGCAATATCTATGACGATTTCAGGGTTAAAGCGTTCGCTATAAGTGAGAGCATCACATAATATTAAACGGCCTTCAGCATCGGTATTAAGGATTTCAATTGTTTTACCCGCCATGCTTGTGACAATATCACCGGGCTTATTAGCATCGCCATCAGGCATGTTTTCAGAACTAGGAACAACACCGATCACATTAATAGGTAAGTTGAGTTCAGCAATGGCTGAAATAGTGCCAAATACGCCAGCACTTCCGCACATATCGTATTTCATCTCATCCATGCCTTGTGATGGTTTGAGTGAAATACCACCCGCATCAAAAGTAAGGCCTTTACCCACTAAAACGACAGGTCGATCATCACCTGCACCTTGGTAATTCATAGTGATTAATTTAGCTGGCTCACGGCTACCTCGAGAAACAGATAATAATGAGTGCATGCCTAATTCAGCCATGTCTGATTCTTCGAGAATAGTCGTTGTTACCGAGTTATAACGCTTACCCAATTCGACCGCTTGATCAGCAAGGTAAGTAGGCGTACATACATTGCCTGGTAAATCACCTAATTCTCTTGCTAATGACATACCATTCGCAATTGCTAAACCACTGTCTGAAGCTGACTGTATAGATGAATCTGCGCTAAAGAAAGTTATTTTATTGATGGGTTGTATAGTTGCTTTTACACTTGGTTTTGTTTGATTGTACTTATATAGGTTTGATTCTGCGGTGATAACTGTTTGGCGTACTTTCCATTCATTAGTACGTGACTTAACTTTAATTTCAGAGAGATAAGATGTCGCATCGTCAGCCCCTGAGCTATCAAGTACTTTCACCATTGCGCCAATGGCTGTATTAAATTGATTCTCTGTTGTTTCGTCTTTTTTTCCGCAACCAACGAGCAATAGTCGAGGGCTCTCTAATCCAGTAACATCCTGTAGTAATAGTGTTTCACCTGCGCTACCACTGATATCACCGCGATCAATGATTTTTGAGACGTAGCCATTGCTTTGTTCATTAACAAGTGCTGCACTCGGGCTAAGTTCACCTTGTTCAAAAACAGCAACGGTGACACAGTCAGTTTGTTGTGACGAGGGTAGGGTTGATGTGGCAAAATACTGCATTAATTTCTCCTATGAGTGTAGATGATTTAGACTGCAATCTTAATTGTGTCCAAATTGACCAAGCCATTCTAACTAAGACCACCAAATAATGCCTGAAAATCGTCAATTTTTTTCTTCTTATATTGCAGTAATTGATCGCTACTTACTCAAAGAGTTTATTATAAATTTACTCGCAGTGACCGGTGTTTTGTGGCTCATATTTGTGGCAACTCGATTCGCTAGATATCTAGCTCAGGCAGCTGTAGGTAACTTACCCGGTGACGTTATATTTACTTTACTAGGGTATAGCTCATTAAGTGCCTTGGATATTTTATTACCAATGGCAACATTTATCGCGGTAATGTTAGGTCTCGGCCGAATGAGCGCTGATAATGAACTAACGGTGATGTTTGCATGCGGTATTTCCAATACAAGGGTTATTCGCAATGTCATTTTGTTTTCTGGCACCATTGCGATTATTATCGCTATTTTATCATTGGTCATTGTCCCTAACGCTCTTTCTGGACGCTACGAATTAGAACAGAAAGCAAGAATATCAGCTGATACAACGGGTTTAATTGCAGGCAGTTTCAAAGAGAGTAAAAATGGTGAATGGACTTTTTACTCTGAAGGACTGACTGACGATAAACATGAAATGATCAATGTCTTTATAGAAATTCATAAGGCGCGACCATTAGTTTTTCGAGCGAATAAAGGCTATTTTGATATCGATATATCTTCTGGCGATAAATATTTGGTATTAGTTGATGGCTTTCGTTATGAAGGCCGTGCTGGCGAACAGAATTTTACGATTACTGAATACCAAACTCATAGCCTCTTGATAGAAAAAGGCCAAGAAACACAGGTACGAGAACGACATAAAGCACTGCCAAGTGACATATTGTGGACGCGAGGTTCAAATAGAGATTTAGCAGAATTACAATGGCGAATTGCATCACCTATTATGGCTATTATTCTAAGCCTATTCGCAATGACTTTTGCTAATTCAGGTCCCAGAAAAGGCCGCTATGCTGGCTTATTTCCAGCTATATTAGTTTATATTATTTACAGTAATTTGCTGGGTGTATCACGAGCATGGATATCAAAGGGCATATTAAACCCAATAGTGGGATCGGTCTGGGTTCACCTTCTAATGCTTACGATTTTAATGTTGATTTTAAACAAGCATAAAATATACCGTTATTGGACTTATTATTTGTCAGGTAAAGAGACGCTTAAACCATGAAAATATTACGGCGCTATATTGCTAAAACGATATTAAGTAGCACATTGATGGTGCTATTAGTATTGATTGGGCTTTATACCTTTATGGATTTTATTGCGGAATTAGATGATCTTGGTAGAGGGCAATATCAACTAAAAGAAATATTGGCCTATATGTTTTATTCAATGCCGAAAAGAATTTATGAATTACTGCCTATTGCTGCACTATTAGGCAGTGTTTTAGGCCTTGGTAATTTGGCAAGCCAAAGCGAATTGGTCGCAATGCGCGCCGCAGGCATCTCAATTCAACAGATTAATAAAGCAGTGATATTAGTGGCCTTATGTTTGATGGCTTTTGCTGTATTTATTGGTGAAGTCGTCAGGCCAAGTGCAGAGCAACATGCACGTGAAATTAGATCAATGGCACAGACAGGTACTGCAGGGAGCCGTTCTGAACATGGCTTTTGGACACGTGATGGTATGCATTTTAATCATATTAAGAAAATCTTACCGGATGGACAGTTTTCAGGTGTTTCCATTTATGAATTTGATTCGACACATCGTCTGCGTCTTATAACCGAAGCAAAGGAAGCCAAATTTGATACTGATGACCGTTGGGTACTGACAGATGTCGTTCAAAGCACCATTAATGAACAAGGTATTGAGGTTCGAGCAATCGAGCATGCTTATTGGAAGTCACAACTTAATCCTGGAATGCTCAATATTGTAGTAGTGCCGCCCGAATTTTTAGCAGTTTGGAACTTGCTTGAGTATATTCATTTTTTGAAAGAGAACTTTCAAGCAGTAGATCAATATGAAATAGCATTTTGGATGAAAATCATGATGCCATTAAGTTCCGCTGTGATGGTTTTCTTAGCTATCCCATTTGTATTCGGACCACTTCGATCTTCACCTATTGGAGGACGTATTTTAGCGGGAGCATTAGTTGGAATAGGCTTTCACTTATTTAATCAGAGCTTTCAGCATATAGGCTTAGTATTCGGTATCATTCCGTGGATTTCGGCTTCAGTTCCAACAGTCGGTTTTGCTGTACTAGCTTGGTATTTTATGAGACGCATACGTTAAGATTAGTGAATCATCTATTTTATATTTAAGTGATTCTATCTGTGGGCAATTGTTACAGGTATAAAAAAACCGTTTAGCTAGTAGCTAAACGGTTATCTTATATGGTGTCCCCAAGGGGGTTCGAACCCCTGTT
>CAJXPP010000098.1 GCA_913058195.1 uncultured Gammaproteobacteria bacterium
GAGATCATGCCTAGTCTCGTGGGCTCGGAGATGTGTATAAGAGACAGCCCTAAAGGTCCGTTTATTCTTCATGATGGCCCTCCATATGCGAATGGCGATATTCATATTGGTCACGCAGTTAATAAAATTCTTAAAGATATTATTCTTAAATCGAAAACTTTAAGCGGATTTGATACGCCTTATGTGCCGGGTTGGGACTGTCATGGCTTGCCAATTGAACTGAATGTTGAAAAGAAAATTGGTAAACCGGGTAACAAAGTCACAGCAGCTGAATTTAGAGCGGCATGTCGCGTTTATGCTCAAAAACAAGTTGATGGTCAGCGCGAAGACTTTAAACGTTTAGGTGTTATGGCTGAGTGGGATAATCCTTACTTAACCATGAACTTTAGCTTCGAAGCAGATATTATTCGTACCTTAAATGAAATCGTGAAACAAGGTCATTTACACAAAGGTGTAAAACCTGTTCACTGGTGTGTTGATTGTGGTTCTGCTTTGGCTGAAGCTGAAGTTGAATATGAAGATAAAAAGTCACCAGCAATTGATGTTCGTTTTACAGTTATCGATAACGCTGCATTTGAAGCTGCGACAAACTCGACAGGTTCAGGCCAAATCAGTGTGCCTATCTGGACAACTACACCGTGGACATTGCCCGCTAACCAAGCAGTGTCATTAAACCCTGCTTACGATTATGTGGTGGTTCAAGCAGGTGATGAACGATTATTATTAGCTGAAGCATTATATCAAGGCGCATTAGAGCGTTATGGTATGACGGGCGAAGTGATCGCACGTTGTAAAGGTGAAGATGTTGAAGGTTTATTATTACAACATCCTTTTTACGACAAACAAGTGCCACTTATCTTAGGTGATCACGTTACTGCTGATGCTGGTACGGGTGCAGTTCATACTGCACCAGGTCATGGTCAAGATGATTTCACTGTCGGTTTGAAATATGATTTAGAAGTTTATAACCCCGTCGGTTCAAATGGTGTGTTTTTAGCAGACACTGAAACCTTTGCTGGTCAATCTGTTTTTAAGGCCAACCCAAATGTGATTGATCTACTAAAAGAAAAAGGGGCACTGTTAAATCATGTTGATATTCAACATAGTTACCCACATTGCTGGCGCCATAAATCACCAATTATTTTCCGTGCTACACCGCAATGGTTTGTCAGCATGGATCAAAATGGCTTACGTTCGGCAGCAATGCAAGCCATTAACGAAACTAATTGGATGCCTGAATGGGGTCAAAAACGTATTGAAGGTATGGTTGAAGGACGTCCAGACTGGTGTGTGTCTCGGCAACGTACTTGGGGCGTACCAATTCCATTATTCGTTCACCAACAAACAGGTCAATTGCATCCAAACACGCAAGCATTGATGGAACAAGTTGCTCAAAAAGTCGAGCAACAAGGTATTGATGCATGGTTTGAATCAGAAACTAGTGATTGGTTAGGTGATGATGCCACAGACTATGACAAAGTAAGTGATACCTTAGACGTATGGTTTGATTCGGGTGTATCGCATGCCTGTGTATTAGCACGTCGTGATTATTTACAACGCCCAGCTGATTTATATTTAGAAGGAAGTGATCAACATCGTGGTTGGTTTCAATCTTCACTGATTACCTCTATTGCTTCAACTGGAAAAGCGCCCTATAAAACTGTGTTAACACATGGTTTTGTAGTTGATAAGGATGGTAAGAAAATGTCTAAATCATTAGGCAATGTGGTTGCGCCGCAGAAAGTGGTTAATAATTTAGGTGCCGATATTATTCGATTGTGGACGGCTTCTTCAGATTACAGTGCAGAAATGAGCGTGTCGGATGAAATTTTAAAACGTACAGCTGATTCATACCGCCGAATTCGTAATACATCACGTTACTTATTGTCGAATTTATCTGATTTCAATCCTGAGACCGATTTAGTCGCAATAGATGATTTATTACCGTTAGATCGTTGGGCACTTGATCGCGCTTACCAATGTCAGCAAGATATTTTAGAAGCTTATGAAACGTATAGCTTCCATGTGATTTATCAAAAGATTCATAATTTCTGTGCTCAGGAAATGGGTAGCTTGTATTTAGATATCACAAAAGATCGTCAATATACAATGAAGTCTGACAGTGCTGGTCGACGTTCAAGCCAAACTGCGATGTATCATATTATTGAAGCTCTAACACGCTGGATGGCACCAATCCTAAGTTTCACAGCCGATGAATTGTGGGGCTACTTACCGGGTGAGCATGCGGAGTCAGTTTTCTTGTCAGCATGGTATGAGGATTTAGCACCGCTAGCAGAGGATACTCAGTTTGATTTAGTATTCTGGGACCAAGTCTTTGCTGTTCGTGATGCAGTTTCTAAAGAGTTAGAAACATTACGTGCCGATGGCAAAATTAAAGGTGGCTTAACGGCTGAGGTTTCGCTTTATGCAGAACCTGCATTATTTAAAGTATTGAATGCTTTAGCTAATGAACTTAAATTTGTATTGATTACATCAGGAGCAACATTATTAGCTGCAGTAGATAAACCTGCTGATGCACTTGAAACATCAATTGATGGCTTATCATTAGTATTATCACCTTCAGAGGATTCCCGATGTGATCGTTGTTGGCATCAGACTGCAGAAGTAGGCAAAGATGAAACACATCCAGAACTATGTGACCGCTGTATTGAAAATGTCGATGGGGAAGGCGAGCAACGCCTGTATGTCTAATGCTTAAATGGCTTTGGTTAAGTAGCTTACTGATTGTTTTAGATCAGGCATCAAAATGGTTTATGGTGTCATGGTTATCATTATATGAGACTGTGGCAGTCATTCCTTTTTTCAATTTAACTATGGCGCATAATAATGGTGCTGCATTTAGCTTTTTAGCTCAAGCAGGAGGCTGGCAACGTTGGTTCTTTATCGGGCTGACAGCAGTGATCTCTACAGCTCTAATCATTTGGTTAAAAAAGTTAAGTTCGGCTGCTAAGTTAGAGGCCATATCAATCAGCATGATTTTAGGTGGTGCAATTGGCAACGTGATTGACCGTATATACCATGGTTATGTTATCGACTTTTTAGATGTGTACTACGGAAGCTATCATTGGCCTGCATTTAATATTGCAGATTCAGCGATTGTAGTGGGTGCGGCATTATTAATTATTGATAGCTTTATGACGCCGCCGGCTCAAACTCAGGAGAAAAAATGAGTTTTTGTGATCTTGCATTAGACTGCGTCACTAAATTACACCCCTATGTGCCAGGTAAGCCAATAGAAGAGTTAGAGCGAGAGCTTGGTATCACTGATATTGTTAAGTTAGCGTCGAATGAAAACCCGTTGGGCCCGTCAGAGAAAGTGTTGGCTGTGATAGCACAAGCGAGCAAAGAACTAACACGTTACCCTGATGGTAATGGTTTTGCACTGAAGGCGGCTATCGCTAATAAATATCAACTTAATGCAGATCAAATCACTTTGGGTAATGGCTCAAATGATGTGCTGGAGCTGTTAGCACGAGCCTTTGTGTCACCTGAAAATGAAGTGATTTTCTCACAATATGCCTTTGCTGTTTATCCTATAGTGACTCAAGCCGTAGGCGCGAAAGCAGTGATTGCCCCAGCACGTGATTACGGTCATGACTTACAGGCAATGAGCACATTAATTAGTAATAAAACAAAGCTGATTTTTATTGCTAACCCGAATAATCCTACAGGCACATTTCTTGAAGCTGGTGGATTAGAAAGCTTTATTTCACAGGTGCCTGAAACAACGATTATTGTATTAGACGAAGCCTATGTTGAATATGGTGATAGAGACGTTAATTCGATTGATTGGTTAGCGAAATATCCAAACTTAGTGATTACGCGCACTTTTTCTAAAGCGTATGGTTTAGCCGGCTTACGTATTGGTTATGCTTTATCAAACCCTGAGATAGCAGATTTATTAAATCGTATTCGCCAGCCTTTTAATGGCAATAGTTTGGCCTTAGCTGCTGCAGTAGTTGCTTTAGCTGATGATCAGTATATTGCCGATACCAAAGAGATGAATAATAAGGGAATGGCACAAGTCATTGCTGGTCTAGAAGAGCTAGGTCTCAGCTATATTCCTTCAAAAGCTAATTTCTTAACTGTTGATATTGGCCGTAATAGTGATGAGGTGTTTGATCTATTACTAAGAAAGGGTGTAATTATTCGCCCTGTTGCTAATTATGGTCTGGCTAATCATATTCGAGTGAGTATTGGCTTGGAATCTGAAAATCAACGTTTTTTAGCAGCATTGGAGCAGGTTCTATGATTAATCGTTTAGCTGTTATAGGTGTCGGATTAATTGGTGGTTCTTTATCTCTAGCCTTAAAAGAAGCGGGTAAGGTTGGCGAAGTCGTTGGTTATTCTCGTACAGCAAGTGTTAGGCAAGAAGCACTAGAGTTAGGGGTAATTGACCGAGCTGCAGATAATATAGCTGAAGCAGTGAAAGATGCTGATGTTATTTTCCTTGCGGTACCAATGGCTGCAATGGAAACTGTTTTACAAGACTTAACGCCACATATTAGCGCTGACACCATTATTACTGATGGCGGTAGCGCTAAAGGTCAATTAGTCGATATCGCACGCAATGTATTAGGTAATAAGTTAAGCCAATTCGTTCCGGGGCATCCGATTGCAGGAACAGAAAAAAGTGGCCCAAGTGCTGCTTTTTCAACCTTGTATAAAGATCATCGCGTGGTTCTTACACCGATCGCAGAAACGAATGCTGAATCACTAGAAACTGTAAGAGCAATGTGGCAGGCCACCGGTGCTGAAGTATTTGAAATGGATGTAAAACACCATGATGTAGTGTTAGCTGCAACCAGTCATTTGCCTCATGTTTTAGCATTTAACCTAGTTAATATGCTAGCAGAGCGTGATGATTGTGAAGAAGTATTACGTTATGCCGCAGGTGGTTTTAAAGACTTCTCACGCATTGCATCAAGTGATGCAGTGATGTGGCGAGATATTTGTTTAAGCAATAGTGAAGCGGTTTTAGAGTTGATTCAACAATATCAACAAGGCTTAGCTCAACTTGAGCAAGCTATTAAAAACCAAGATGGTGAGACACTAAAAACCGTTTTTACACGGGCTAAGCAAGCACGTGATACACGATTTAAATAAGTTAAATGAAGTGGAGTTAGATTCGCAGTGAGTAGTGAACTGAAAAAGAATTATATAGTGCAACCTGGTGGGAAATTACAGGGTTATATCCGAGTGCCTGGCGATAAATCAATCTCACATCGCTCAATTATGTTGGGCTCACTGGCTGAAGGTACAACTGAAGTAACCGGCTTTTTAGAAGGTGATGATGCCTTAGCAACGCTAGCTTCATTTCGTGCGATGGGCGTTAAAATCGATGGGCCAAAAGATGGCAAAGTGTCTGTTCATGGCGTCGGTATGCACGGCTTAAAAGTAGCTGAAGATGATGTGTACTTAGGTAACTCCGGCACATCTATTCGTTTATTAAGTGGCTTATTATCAGGGCAGGATTTTGAAACGACTTTAACGGGCGATAAATCTTTATCTGGCCGTCCAATGCGTCGCGTTACCGATCCCTTAGCTCAAATGGGTGCCGTGATTGACAGCAATGAAGGTAAGCCACCATTAACAATTAAAGCGGGCAATGCACTTAAAGGCATCACTTACACGCTTCCTATGGCAAGTGCACAAGTGAAGTCATGCTTATTATTAGCTGGTTTATATGCAGAAGGTAAAACAACAGTAACGCAACCAGCACCAACACGTGATCACACCGAGCGAATGTTGTCTGGAATGGGTTATGAAGTTGATGTGCAGGGTGATACGGTTTCTGTTGAAGGCGGTGGTAAATTAACGGCGACCAAGATTGATGTACCTGCTGATATCTCGTCAGCAACCTTCTTTATGGTCGGAGCAGCAATTTCGGAAGGTTCTGATATTACCTTGACGCATGTGGGTATTAACCCAACTCGAATTGGCGTAATAAACATCTTACGGCTGATGGGCGCCAATATCAGTTTGTCGAATGAGAAAGTCACTGGCGGTGAACCGGTGGCAGATATTCGGATTATTTACGCGCCATTGAAAGGGATTAATATTCCTGAAGATCAAGTGCCTTTGGCGATTGATGAGTTTCCCGCTCTATTTGTGGCAGCTGCCTGTGCAGATGGGCAAACAGTATTAACGGGAGCAGAAGAGTTAAGAGTAAAAGAAAGTGATCGCATTCAAGCAATGGCAGATGGTTTGCAGATCTTAGGTATTGACGCCAAATCGACAGCTGATGGGATTATAATTAATGGGGGTGTAATCGGAAGTGGTGAAGTTGAAAGCCATGATGATCACCGTATAGCGATGTCATTTGCCATGGCAGGTTTGCAGGCTGGTGGTACTATACAAATTAATGATTGTGCCAATGTAGCCACCTCGTTTCCTAATTTCGTTGGTTTAGCAAAAGAAGCCGGCCTAGAGATAGATGAAGTCGATGAATAATATTCCTGTATTAACTATTGATGGGCCGAGTGGCTCAGGTAAAGGCACCGTTGCACAGCTGATGGCTAAAAAATTAGGCTGGCATTATTTGGATAGTGGCGCAATATATAGAGTGTTAGCGCAAGCTGCTATTAAACATAATATCGACTTGAATGATGAAGCGAAATTAGCTGAGATTGCACATGATTTAGATTTAGTATTTTCACTTGAAAACGATGATTTGAAAGTTTTGCTTGAAGGCGAGAATGTGAGCATTTTGATTCGTTCTGAGCAAGCAGGTAATGCAGCATCTAAAGTAGCCTCTTTGCCATTAGTTCGTGCCGCATTATTAGACCGACAACGTGATTTTTGCCAGTTGCCAGGCTTAGTTACTGATGGACGAGATATGGGAACAGTAGTCTTTCAACATGCAGAATATAAGGTTTTTCTAACTGCAAGTGCTGAGGTACGAGCAGAAAGACGATATAAGCAGTTGAAAGAGAAAGGAATTGAGAGTAACCTTTCCGCTCTTATTACAGAAATTTCTGAGCGGGATGATAGAGATAGTCAGCGTGAAGTAGCGCCATTACGGCCAGCTAGCGATGCCTTAGTACTCGATTCGACAGCGATGGGAATTGAAGCAGTATTTGAGCATGTCAGTACATTATGTGCTGAGGTGTGATTTAAGTGCTTATCATTGAATAATCAACGGTAAGTTTTTTTAACTTCCTGCATTAGCAGGTATTTTTGAGCGGTTTTATTTAGATCTTTAAATTAAAACCAAGGATAAATAATAATGAGCGAAAGCTTTGCGGATCTCTTTGAAGAGAGTTTAAGTTTAACACCTATGCAACCAGGTAAAATTGTATCTGGTATGGTTGTAAGTGTTGGTTCTGATGTTGTAATGGTAAATGCTGGTTTGAAATCAGAAGGCGCTATTCCGGTTGAAGAATTTTATAATGAAAAAGGTGAAATCACTGTTGAAGTTGGTGATTTGGTAGATGTTTCATTAGAAACATTAGAAGATGGGTTCGGTGCAACACAACTATCTCGTGAAAAAGCTAAAGCAGCTGAAGCATGGATTAAGTTGGAACATGCATTTGAAGGCAACGAGACTGTTATGGGTGTAATGACCGGTAAAGTTAAAGGTGGCTTCACTGTTGAACTTGAAAACATCCGTGCATTCTTACCAGGTTCATTGGTAGATGTACGTCCAC
>CAJXPP010000099.1 GCA_913058195.1 uncultured Gammaproteobacteria bacterium
TGCCTAGTCTCGTGGGCTCGGAGATGTGTATAAGAGACAGTCTTAATTGTGTTTGACATGCCAAAATATAGCCATCTTGTAACTCATCTCCTTCTAACACATAGCTAAAGTCAGCAAGTGCTTTTATCTTGCCATCAACAAGTTTACATTTACATGTACCACAGCTGCCCACACGACAGTCATGAGGCCATGCAATATCTGCTTCTAAGGCTGCTTTCAGCAAATTGTCACCTGCTCTAACTATCAAGGTTTTATCCGAGTTAATTTTAGCTTCGTAGTCTTGCTTTTTGTTTTTAAAAAATCCAAACATTGTGGCTACTTCTTGTTAAATGAGATGAGAGTGTTGAACATTACGCATTAATACTGACAGAACGCAGTGTTTTATTGCGTATTTCGTCAAGTGAAGGCAATACGGTATAAGCAACATAGTTTTCTTTACTTGTACTCTTTCTTACTTTCATATGAGACCACCAAGTTTTAACGGCAGGTAAAGCATCAATTAATGCTTCGTGGCCATACAGGCAGCACGCATGAATATAAGGTGCCCAGTGAATATCAGCCAAAGAAAACTCACCAGCGATATAATCACCACGTTGAGTTTTTGTCTTAAGTTGTACATCAAGTTCAGACAAGATAGATTTCACTTTTTCAAGTGCTGCACTATCTGTGTTTCCATCACTGATTTTTTTCACTTCTGGTGCAAACACGTTTCGAGCAACGTAACTCCATTGATACTGCTTAGCAGTTGCAACACTATTTCTAGGTACTAATGATTTACCAAAACCTTTATCATCAAGGTACGACAATATTGCCTCTATACCGTACACATAGAAGTCCACATCCTTCAATACAGGTAAGATACCGAATGGTGAACCCGCTTGAATTTGAGCCATATCTGATGGTGAATCTACATCGATGTGTTTACCCTCGATATCGATACCTTTTTCAGCTGCTGCAAATAGACATTTACTTGTATCTGCACAACCTGCAACTCCGTAGAGTACTTTTACATCTGCTAAATGATCGCCAATAGCCATTTACTTTTCTCCTAATTATGTTTTAGTCTTCACTTGAACATGTAAGTGCACCAGATGGGCATTGTTTAATACTAAGCTGTAGCTCTTCTTCAGTTGCTGCGCTAGTATCAATTACAAAATTACCATCTTCGACTTTATATACATTTGGTAGCGTGTTAACACAAACACCTGCGTGCTGACATACATTACTATCCCAATTAATTTTCATTTCTATGACCCTTATAATTAAACATGAACTATTTCAGGACGCATTGACCATAACGCAGCTAGAATTTCATCTTTTTCTTTTTGGCCAGCACTGTGTGTATCAAGAGCCTTTAAGACGTCATCAACAACGGCATTAAATTCCTCTTCTGATATATTCATACCCGTATGGGCTGTTAACATATCGTCTCCGGTATACTCTTCTTTACCACCAAAGCCTGCACACATAAATTCTGTAACTTTTCTGATAACTTGTTCAGAATCACTATTCGCGTATCTGTTCTTAATTACTTCATTCTTGCAATGATTATTAAATGTTGTGGTTGCTAACGCTTCTAAAGCATCATGACCACCCAGTCTGTCATATAAACTTTCTTCACTCATATATCACCTCTTTATGTTAGTGAGATAGCCGGGATAAATCCCGACTATCTATTTTCACACTATTTGTTACGAGATTTTTGCATATGATGACGGAGCATCATTAACTTCATAATTTGCTTGAGCATTCATTTTCGCTGCGATAGCTCGTTCACCTTCTGAAGCAAAATCCCTGTCCCATGTTGCCAATTTCTTCTTATAGACAGAGTGCCAAAGTGGTGGAATTAACGCTATTGTGAATTCTGTAAAGTATCCCCAACCTGGATTAGGTGAACCTACTTCATCCAACTCCCAGAAATGTGTCTCACCGCGGTCATGATGGTCACCTTGACGTCCAATCTCGATAAAGAACCAACTTGTAAACAAGTTGTCGTTATCCCAAGAATGGCGATAATCAATTGGTTGACCTTTTTCACGAATCAGACCGTAATGTTCCATGTAGTTAAGTGCTTCTAATTCGAAGTTAGATACTGTCCAAATTAAGAACATACATGCAACACCAATTGGACCACCCGCCCAAGCGAACAGAATCATTGTTGGCAAACTCATGAAGTAACCACGGATCCAACGGTTATCTAATGAGATAAATGATTTTCCTAGCTTAGCTAATCGTACTTGTTCCATTTTGTATAAGAATTTTGATTGACCCATATGAGATAACCAAAAATGTCTATAGATAGAACGACCGCGTGGTGATGTTGCAGGATCATCTTGATGTGCCAATTCTAAATGGTGATTGTATACGTGTGCATAACAAAAATGTGCTGCGCCACTTAAACCCATCATTAATCTAGAAATTATGAAACTAAAACCTTTCGTATGAGCTAGCTCATGACCATAAATGATCCCGATACCAGCAAAAACACCAGTTGATAAAGTTGCACCAATTAGTTGTGAGCCAGTGATACCCATTTGAACAGGAATATCCATGAACATAACCATATCAATTGGTACGCCATTTACATATTGAAATACTCGCCATGCCATTGCTAGCTGTAAAAGTGCAAACACTGGTAACATGATGTACATTACTGCATTTTGCAAGCCAGCAAAGCCATTTGTATCACCATTTTCATCAAAACCAGCTCCCTTTGTATGAAGTGGCATACTCAAAGTATCTAGTAAAATACCTACCCCAAACAACACTACACCGGTCCAAACTAATGGCCCACCGATTAATACACCAAGCATACTCACTACAATGAGTATTGGCGCCAAAAAGTACCTTATATTAATAAAAATCTTTTTCATGACATTTAGTTCTCCCCAACAAATGTTATTATAAATTTACTTTGGAGTTATTAACCTGAATGGCTAATAAATCTCTTAGTCGAAAGTTTTCCAACTGGGGTGAACTTTAAGTTTCTATTGGACTTTTGGATATACGTATATATCCCTAGTGATTTTACTGTAATTTATTATCATTTAATTACAATAACTTACAGTCTTTTAATAAAGATTTTATTACGCTAAAACTTACCACCTATTCTAGGTGAAACTACGTATCAACATATCTACTCTCATCCTTCATGCTGTCTGTATAAATAGTTTATTGGCAATATATAATGAAATTCATCATAGATTGGTTTAAAAAACAAGTAAAGCCAGCTCAGAAGGTAATAAGACCCTCATTATTAGAATCCAAGCAAACAGGTTCATGTGGTGGTATGAGTACTACTGAATTAAAAATTCGTATTGAATTAATATTGGATGGAGTTAAAACTAAAGACTCCATTATGGGTTCGGTTACCCAATTAGCAGGCCTTAGTCATTCCTTGCAGACACAATTTTTAGATCAGTTGTCAGAATTATCAGAACTTTCCATGTCTCATGCTTACTCTGTAATGCTTGTCTATACACCTTCTATAAAAATAATGGATAGTAAAGAACATTCCCAATGGATAGAACAAATAATACTGTCCATAAGTTCAAATCAGCTAGACGAAGCTAATAGCTTAATTAAAAACTATTCACAATTTAACTTACAAATAAATAGGTCAACCACTTCATTCTCAGATGTTGCCGATGTATTAGAAAAACTCATCTTTTCAATAACTCGGCAAGAGTTAGCGTTAATGTCTATAGACCTGTCTGCTAATCAACGTCCTTATACAAATGGAAAAAGTATTTTCTTGCCAGAATCAATTAGTGTATTTGATAATTATCAAGATAATTACTTATTGTATAAAGTCATGACTTTTCAACTACTCGGCCAAATTCAATTACAAACAAATAGCGCCTTAAAAGATATTGAAGAAGGGGTTACTGAATATGGCGATCATTTTCTTGATATTTTTTCCACTATAGAAACTTTAAGAATAAATCATTACCTTAAAAAGAAATTCCCTGGAATTTGGAAAAATATACTCTCAATACATGAAAAACTAACAATAGAAACTTACCCGGAACATATCTTTTCTGACCATGCTGAGACTTCTGTTTTTGATAGTTTAAGCTGGATAAAACAGTTTGGTATTAAACAACGTATTTTGGATTCACTTCCATATCAAAGTGACTTTTCACCTGAAAAACTATCAAAACATACAGTCGATTCAGGTTCAGTTCAAGCTTCTCCTATCATGATGAATATAGATAAAAAAAGCAGTGAGATAACTGAGGACGATGATAATAACCAGACTGCAGAACGTATATATTTTAAACACAATTCCAATTCAGAACCGTCAGGCTCTACAAATCAACCTGATACTGATATTTGGCAAAATCTAGCCGATAATATTGAACATCATCAAGCAGAACAAAAATCATTAAGAGATGAGCAAAAACAAAACAGTTATTTATATCCAGAATGGGATATTTCACTAAAACAATATCGGAATAATTGGTGTCGAGTTGAGGAAATATCAACCGAACACGATATAGATGAGTCACAAATCACCGATGACATTGAATTGAAGTTTTTTGAAAAGCGTATAAGAAAATCTTTAGATCTAATTATTAATGATCAAAAACTTATTCGTAATCAAGCTGACGGAGATGACATAGATATCGATGCCTGGGTAGCTGCTAGCTCAAATAAAACAAAACATGCTGATGACTTTCAAAATATCTATATTCGCAATAATAAAAACAGTCGTAGTGTTGCTATTTTATTTGCCGTTGATATTAGTGGATCAACAGCCGGCTGGAAAAACAAGATCATCAAACAATCTACATGGTTATTATCACGCACATTAGCTAATTTAGACGACCAATACGCTATCTATGCATTCTCCGGTGCAGGAAGAGACCATTGCCATATATATCCTGTTAAGAAGTTTGATGAAAACTATAATTATGATATTAAACAACGAATTTTTTCTCTTAAACCACAGCAATATACTCGAATGGGCGCTGCTATTCGGCATTTAGGTAAAACCTTAAAGCAGTCTGATGCTAAAACTAAAATTTTATTTGTTCTTACAGATGGCAAACCTGACGATATTGATAGTTATCGTGGTGATTATGGCATTGAAGATACTCGCCGTGCTTTTAATGAAGTGAAAGCGCTGCATATTACCCCATTTGTATTAACGTTTGACAAAGAAGCCATGGATTACTTGCCTTATATGCTTGGAAAAAAACATTTCCGCCTGATATCAGATATCACTATGCTACCTATTCAGATATCAACTATTTATAAACAATTAACGACATAATAACTACTATGAATACAAATACTATGAATACAAATACTATAATCAATAACTCAGAATATATTATTCATGAGGAACCCTACTATTTACCAACCGCTAACGAGGTTGAGATATTCAACTCCGCATTGGCTGAAAATATACCTGTTCTACTGAAAGGCCCTACAGGTTGTGGTAAAACACGTTTTATGGAATATATGAGTTGGTTTCACAAAAGGCCATTGATTACCGTCTCCTGCCATGATGACTTAACAACCTCTGATTTAGTTGGTCGCTATTTGATCAAAAATGATAGTACTGTTTGGCAAGATGGTCCATTAACAACTGCAGTTAGAAATGGCTGCATATGTTATTTAGATGAAATAGTTGAAGCTCGTAAAGACACCACTGTCGTTATTCATCCACTATGTGATGATAGACGAATATTACCTCTAGAGAAGCTAGGTCAGCTTCTAAAGGCCGCTCCAGAGTTTTGTCTCACAATGTCCTACAATCCTGGTTATCAAAGCGCAGTGAAAGATCTCAAACCAAGCACTCGTCAACGCTTTATCGCCATAAACTTTGCATATCCCGTTGAGGATGTTGAAAAAACAATAGTTCATCAAGAATCAGGGTTACCTGTTGAGCAATGTGTACACCTTGTTAAGCTAGCTAATATGACTAGAAACCTCGTTGGTAACGGACTAGAAGAAGGTGCGAGTACACGCTTACTTGTTCATACTGCAAAATTAATTAAGCGTGGGTTCGAGCCAAACGTAGCATGTAAATGTGGAATTGCAGATTCATTAACTGATGATGATGAAACTAAAATCTTATTACATGAGATGATAGATACTATTTTTTAGTAGCCTATATAAATTGAAGTTTCATTCTGTATACGGTTCTAGTTTTATCTTTTCCAAAGTGGAAATACAACCGTGTGAGATTGTTTGAATTCTTCTAATGCTTTATGTTGAAGCCAACTTAAATCTGCACTAATCGTCGCTTTAGACTTTGCCGTATAATAATACTGGAGAAACTCGTCATCAGAACTTTGTAACCATGACTCTGTAAGTGTCTGAACACTTACAGATTCCCGCCTGAATATTTCTTCAAATACCACATCAACGAGTACATCAAAGTTAGGCTCATCGATATGCTCTTCTTCTCCATAAGCCCTACAAACACCCAGTATTGATGCCGTTACAAATTTACTTGTTTGCATAGCAATAGGTACATTACCCAGATCATCCTTAAGTGGTAGAAGACAATCTGAAATTGCTTGCATCAGAATACGCTTATGTTTTAGCATCGTTAAACCAAACATAATATTACCCCCATAGGACTTTACTAAATAGTTATAACATCAAGCCTGTTGCCTGCTCAAAATTCTGTTGGATATAGCTTTCTAACCATTTCATATTTAAACTATAATCAGCATTTTGTACTGCATCATCATAACCCTTTATGAATAAGCTATCCTTTTTTATTAACCATTCATCAATTTGAACCTGAACGGGAATTGACTCTCGCCTATATAGCTCTTCAAATACAGCATCTATAACCACTGCTTTAGATGAGTGTTTAGAAACATTTTGGCTATTTAAGTAGCTTTCACACACACTTAAGATTGCACCATTAACATATGCATTGGTTTTCATCTCGAGTGGTACATTACCTAAATCATCTTTTAAAGATGAAAAGCACTCAGAGAAATCCTGCTTGAGTGTTCGTTTATGTTTTATAAGCTCTAATCCGAACATTTAATTACCATATTTCGATTCACTATTAGTTTTGGACTCTGTTTTATAGCATGATAATTTTTCATACGCTTTAAATTGAGTGAGAAATATTTGACCATACAATTCATCAATAAAATGACTTTTCTTTAGCTTATCCATAATGGGGCCTTTAACTTCAGAAAGATGAAACCCTATCTCTAAATGTTTTAGTTGCTGATTGACAGTTTCTAGAATTTCTAAAGCACTGCCATCAATATCATTAACTGCAGAACACATTAAAACTAAATGTTTTGTCGTTTTATTTTCAGCAATTATTTCTAATATCCGCTGTTCAAGAAATCGTGCATTTGCAAAATAAAGGCTCTCATCTATTCTTAAAGTTACAACGTCTGGACATATATCAACTTCATGTCTATCAATATTTCGAAAATGTTCTGTTCCAGGCACTAGACCGACAATAGCGGTATGAGGACGGCTACTTCGATATAAATGAAGACCTATTGATAATAATACGCCCGCTGTAATACCCGATTGAACATTAACAAGTAATGTAAGACTGAACGTTATTATCAATGCTGTAAAGTCATGATAACTATAGTGCCATGTCCGTTTAAACACACTCAGATCCTGTCTCTTATACACATCTCCGAGCCCACGAGACTAGGCATGATCTCG
>CAJXPP010000100.1 GCA_913058195.1 uncultured Gammaproteobacteria bacterium
GATCTACACAGAGTAGATCGTCGGCAGCGTCAGATGTGTATAAGAGACAGTTACACTATTCAAAGTATTGTTGGACATGAATATTTCCATAACTGGTCGGGTAACAGGGTAACCTGTCGTGACTGGTTTCAATTGAGCTTGAAAGAAGGCTTTACAGTATTACGTGATCAACAGTTTAGTGCTGATATGCACTCTGCAGCTGTACAGCGAATTGATGACGTAAATCAACTTCGCACCATGCAGTTTGCTGAAGATGCAGGCCCGATGGCACATCCAGTTCGCCCGGCTTCATTTATAGAAATCAGTAACTTCTATACTGTGACCATTTATGAAAAAGGTGCCGAAGTCGTTGGCATGATTAAAAGGATCGTTGGTAAAGAAGGATTTAGAAAAGGCACAGATTTATATTTCGATCGACATGATGGTCAAGCAGTGACAACGGATGATTTTGTTACAGCGATTGAAGATGCCAATAATGCTGATTTAAGCCAGTTTAGGCGTTGGTACTCTCAAGCGGGTACGCCAATGCTAACAATTAAGGGCGACTATAATCGGGTTGATAGCACATATACCTTACAGATTGATCAAATGTGCCCTGCAACGCCAGATCAACAACAAAAACAACCTTTCCATATTCCACTTGCCGTGGGCCTACTTGACGATCAAGGGGATTCAATACCATTACAATTTGCTGATGAATCGCAGGCGTATGAAGCTGACACACGTGTATTATCAGTGACACAAGCAAGCCAACAATTCACCTTTATTAATATTGACTCAGAACCGTTGCCATCGTTATTACGTGGTTTCTCAGCACCGGTAAAAGTGGATTTTGAATACAGTAATAAAGAGCTGGCTATGCTAATGGCTAATGATACCGACAGCTTTAACCGTTGGGATGCAGGCCAAACTTTACTAATTAATGTGCTATTAGATTTAGTTGCAACAGTGCAAAATGAGGAAGTACTGTCATTACCTAATGTATTACTCGACCAAATGAGTAACGTTTTAAGTGACGCTGATAATGACCCTGCACTGGTCGCTAAGATGTTGACTCTTCCAACGGAGAACTATTTAGCCGCTCAAATGAAGCCAGCGGATGTTGATGGAATCCATAATGCTCGTAGCTTTATGAAAAGAACACTGGCATATAAACTTAAACAACAGTTTAGTGATTTATATAGCACCTTAAATACCAATGAACCTTATCAATTTAATGCTGAGCAAATGGCACGACGTAGCTTGAAAAATATCTGTCTAGGTTATTTGATGGAAACTCAAGATCCGATGCAAACACAGCGTTGTCTTAAACAAATGAAACAAGCCGATAATATGACCGATACGATGTCAGGGCTTGGATTATTAGCAGAACAAGCAGGGCCTGAAGGCGAGCATGCACTTCGAGCATTTTATGAGCAATGGCAACATGATCGTCAAGTCGTTGATAAATGGTTAAGTGTGCAAGCACAATCGTCACTACCAAATACACTATTACGTATTAAAGGCTTAATGAAGCACCCTGCGTTTAGTATTAAAAACCCAAATAATGTTCGTGCTTTGATTGGTCAATTTTGTCGAAATAACCCGGTTAATTTCCATAAAAAAGATGGTTCGGGTTATCAGTTTTTAGCTGAACAGATCAAAGTGCTTAACGACTTAAACCCTCAAGTTGCTTCTCGTATGTTGGGTGCCTTTAACTCATGGAGACAGTACGATGAGGCTCGACAAGTACTAATGAAACAAGCTTTATCTGACATCGCTGCTCACAAAGGGCTTTCTGCTGATGTTTATGAAGTAGTCACTAAATATTTAGCAGATAGATAATGTTTACATTAGATCCCAGATTAAAAAATGATACCTTACTGATTGGTGAATTTACCCTTTGTCGCGCTTTATTAATGAACGATGCCCGTTATCCTTGGGTGATATTAGTACCACGCGTTACTGGTGTTACTGAACTATATCAATTATCAACTGCCGATCAACAGCAATTAATGTTTGAATCTAATTCTGTCGCTCAAAAGCTAATGGAGTTAGTCTTAGCAGATAAAATGAATGTAGCAGCTTTAGGTAATGTCGTTTCACAATTGCATATTCATCATGTAGCACGCTATCAAGGCGATGAAACATGGCCTGCACCTGTATGGGGTAAGGGCGAAGCCGTAGCCTATAGCGAGCAAGAGCAGCAAACCGTGGTAGGACAGTTACAACAGATCTTCAATGAGCTTATCGATAATGGAAAAAACAGTACGATTTAAATTAAATATCTCTAGGGATGAAGCACTACGTTACTACCATGGTACAGCGCGGAACGTTATCGTACAGACGGAGAACGGTCAACGACTACAGTTTCCAGCAGAACATATCAGACAATTTATTGATCATTTAGGTGTTAATGGCGTGTTTAGTATTCGTTTTAGTGAGGATAATAAACTAATTGATTTTCAGCGGGTTTCATAAGCTTATTTTTCATATGTCTTTTGGTATCGGCGAATTGGGTTCATAGGTAACTTTTTACACTGGCTTCAACCGGCTGGAGCGTTAGCTGGCTTGATATCTAAAGACTGTTAACGATCCAATAGCGTTATTTCATCCAACTTTCAGTGACAGTACTGACTACAATGTTTACCAATTTCCCAAGCTAGATAAGACAGCAATTTTCATATTGAGCACTATATATATTAGGAGCTGACTTGATAGTGAGAATAACAGGAACAGCTCAAATTACTCTGAAAATTATAGGCTATAGATAGCTATAGCCTTATTAGAACTACACATAGAAATTATTCTGCACCAAAACTAGTTTTATTGAACCAAAGTAGTGCAACAATCATTGATGTTTGCTCCTAGGTATTAGTTATATCTATTCATAACAGTAACTTATGATTTAGGCACGCTCTGTGCTCTATCCTTAAAATAGTAGTCGAATCATCTCAATGATAGAGGTCTGAATGAGTAAAAAGAAAACGCTAGTTGTTATTGGTAACGGTATGGTGGGGCAAAACTTCCTCGCTACTTTGATGGCAAGTGATATTAAAGAAGGATATGAAGTTGTTACTTTTTGTGAAGAAACTATCCCTGCCTATGATCGTGTTCATCTGAGTGAGTATTTTGCGGGTAAATCGGCAGACGACCTGTCATTAGTCGAACAAGACTTCTTTGAAGAGAATAATATCACTATCCATATGGGCGATAAGGCTTCTAGTATCGATCGTGCTGCTAAGACAGTTACATCTGATAAGGGTATTGTCATTAGCTATGACACATTGATTCTTGCAACAGGGTCTAGTGCTTTTGTACCGCCTATTCCTGGACATGACCGAGATGGCTGTATTCCATACCGTACGATTGAAGATCTTGATGACATGATGGCAGCAGCAAAAACATCAAAAGTCGGTGCGGTTGTTGGTGGTGGACTATTAGGGCTTGAAGCTGCAAAAGCATTACAAGATCTTAATTTGAAGACACATGTTGTGCAGTTTGCTCCACGTTTAATGGCAGCACAATTAGATGATGGTGGTGCGAATTTACTTAAATCAAAAATTGAAGATCTGGGCGTGTCTGTTTTAACCAGTAAAAATACCACTAAGATCGTTGATGGTGATACTTGTAAGCATAAAATGGTTTTTGCAGATGGCGGCGAACTTGAAACAGATATGATTTTGTATTCTGCTGGTATTCGTCCTCGTGATGAAATTGCTGCTGCTTGTGGGCTAAAAATAGCTGATCGTGGTGGTATTGTAGTGAGTGATCAATGTCTTACTTCTGATGAAAATATCTATGCAATAGGTGAGTGTGCTTCGTGGAATGACCAAATATTTGGTTTAGTCGCACCCGGTTACGCGATGGCTCGAACTGTAGTAGCTCAACTTGCTGGTGAAGAGTCTTGTTTCACGGGCGCTGATATGAGCACAAAATTGAAACTTAACGGTGTCGATGTTGCCAGTATTGGTGATCCGCATGCTTCATCTGAAGGCGCATTAGTTTATACCTATCAAAATGGTGTAGATGGTATTTATAAGCGACTTGTTGTGAGTTCTGATAATAAAACGTTACTTGGAGCCGTATTAGTCGGTGATGCATCTGGCTATCCAACACTATCTCAGTATTACCTTAATGCAATTGAATTACCCAGTAATCCAGATTCACTTATTTTACCTGCACGCTCTGATGAATCAGTTGGCTTAGGCCCGGATGCATTACCTGCTAATGCCCAAATATGTTCTTGTTACGATGTCTCAAAAGGCGATATATGTACTTCTATTGAAGGTGGTTGTACGACATTAGGCGGATTAAAAGGGGATACAAAAGCAGCAACAGGCTGCGGTGGCTGTGCTGCCTTATTGAAATCTGTCTTGGATTGCGAGTTGGAAAAAGCAGGTGTTGAAGTTAATACTGATATTTGTGAACATTTTGCCCACACCCGACAAGATTTATTTAATGTAGTCAAAGTAGAAGAAATTAAAACCTTTTCTGAACTAATTCATAAACATGGTAAGGGCAAGGGCTGTGAGATATGTAAACAAACCGTTGGGTCTATTTTAGCGTCACAATGGAATGAATATATTTTGAAAGATAGTCATGTCGGTGTGCAAGATACTAATGATACTTTCTTAGCCAATATGCAAAAAGATGGTACCTACTCCGTTGTTCCACGAATGACCGGTGGTGAAGTTACTCCTGATGGCTTGATTGCGATTGGTCAAATTGGCAAGAAGTATGGCCTATATACCAAAGTAACCGGTGGTCAGCGTGTTGATTTATTTGGTGCACGGGTTGATCAGTTGCCATTGATTTGGAAAGAATTGATTGATGCAGGCTTTGAAAGTGGTCATGCCTACGGTAAATCATTACGTACAGTTAAATCATGTGTAGGTAGTACATGGTGCCGATTTGGTGTTGACGATAGTGTTGGTCTAGCCATTGAGCTTGAAAATCGTTACAAAGGCCTACGTGCACCACACAAGATTAAGTTTGCAGTATCTGGCTGTACACGTGAATGTGCTGAAGCACAAAGTAAGGATATCGGCATTATTGCTGTCGAAGGTGGCTGGAATCTATATGTTTGTGGTAACGGTGGTATGAAGCCTCGTCATGGTGATTTATTTGCTACCAACTTAGATAAAGAAACCTTAATTAAATATATCGATCGTGTCTTAACGTTCTATGTTCAAACAGCTGACAGAATGCAACGTACTTCTGTGTGGATGGAAAATATGGAAGGTGGTTTAGATTATTTGAAATCAGTTGTGATTGATGACAAGTTGAATATATGTGAGCAATTAGAAGAACAAATGCGGAATGTAGTTGATGCATATCAATGTGAGTGGAAAACAACCATTGAAGATGAAAGCAAGTTGAAACGTTTCCGTACTTTCGTTAATAGTGATAAACACGATGAAAATATTGTTTTTGTTGAAGAGCGAGGTCAAGTGCGTCCAGCGAATATTGAGGAACGTGAACTTTTATTGGCGGAGGAAGCATAATGGCTCAGTGGATAGATATATGTAGTAAAGGCGATTTACAGCCAAACTCAGGTGTGTGTGCATTAGTTGAAGGGCAACAAATTGCTATTTTTTATATGCCAGAAGATAACGCTGTCTTTGCCATCAACAATTATGATCCCTTTGGTAAGGTAAATGTTTTATCACGTGGTTTGATCGGTGATATTAAAGGTGAGGTGATGGTTTCTTCACCACTCTATAAACAACATTTCAGCCTGAAGACAGGACAGTGTCTAGAAGATGAAACTGTAACGGTGGCTGCCTATGGTGTGCGAATAAATGGTGAGCGTGTTGAAATCAATCTAAATGGAGCAGCATAATGGCGATTAATTATTACATTGCTGACGTATTTACCAATAAGATTTTCTCTGGTGCACAAATTGCTGTTTTTCCTCATGCTGATAAGCTAACAGATGAGCAAATGGCATTAATTGCCAGTGAAATTAATTTGTCAGAAACAGTATTTGTATCTAATCCATCTGGTCATGCAGATGCACGAAAAATGCGTGTTTTTTCACCATTAGCAGAAATTGATTTCGCTGGGCATCCGATTATTGCAACAGCATTTATTTTGGCGTCATGTGGTGACATTGAGTTGACTGGGGATATTACCACTTTAACGTTTGAACAAAACACAGGTGATATTGAAGTCAATATATCATCTTCAAATGGTAAGCCAACGTTTATTCAATTCACCAATAAAGTATCGTCAGTGATTGATCGTTATACGCCATCGATTGCTGAGCTTGCTGAGTTTTTATCTATTAAACCAGAAGATATTGACCATAAAAAGTTTTCGACTCGCCTAGTGTCTTGTGGCTTCCCTTATTTGGTTGTACCAGTATGGAATTATGAAACAGTTCGTAATGCAAAATTTAACTTTGCATCATGGAGTCAATCATCAGCACCTCACACAGCTGCTCAAGAAATTTTATTATTTTCAGCTAAAACTCCCAATCAGGATTCCAATTTCAATGCACGTTTATTAGGGCCAAATATTGGCGTACATGACGACCCACCAGTGGGTAGTGCAATGCCAGCATTTTTATCCTATTTAGCGTCATTTGAATTTACTCAACAAGGTACTCATGTCTTTGCTGTTGATCGTGGTGATGCCAATAATCGACGCAGTGTATTGAACATCGAAATGGATCATAAAGGTCAATCAGAACTTACACTTCGAATAGGTGGTGAAGCTGTGATGGTTGCAGAAGGAAAAATGCATTTAGCTGATTAATTAAAATAAGCAGTGGCAATAACATGTTACTTAAACGAGTTAAACACACTGGCTGGGTGTTGTTTAAATTTTAGTTTAATAAAAATGTTTCATTAATCTGTAATGAGACATTCCTTTTTACCTAATATTTCTAATGTGGTGCAATGAAACAAAAACTAGTTCTGATTGGCAATGGTATGGCAGGCATGCGTACGATAGATGAGCTGCTAAAGCTATCGCCAGATAAATATGATATTACAGTCTTTGGTGCCGAGCCTCATGGCAACTATAATCGTATTATGCTTTCACCTGTTTTAGCAGGAGATAAAACCATTGAGCAAATCATAATTCATGATCTCCAATGGTATCAAGACAAAGGCATTTCATTACACATTGGTAAAACGGTCACAGGTATTGATCGTACTAATCAAATCGTTATCACTGATGATGGCTACCAAGCTAACTACGACAAATTAATTTTAGCTACAGGTTCTAACCCCATTATCTTGCCTCTTAACGGTAAGGACTTAGAGGGGGTGATTACCTTCCGTGATATTAATGATGTCAATATCATGATTGAAACAGCCAAAACGCATAAAAAAGCGGTTGTGATTGGTGGTGGACTGCTTGGTTTAGAAGCTGCCAATGGCTTAATGATGCAAGGCATGGATGTGTCGGTTGTGCAACGCGGTAGTATCTTAATGAATCAGCAACTTGATCAAACGACATCTGACTTGTTGCAAACTGAACTCGAAGCAAAAGGCATGACATTTTTAATTGATTACGAGACAGCTGAATTTATAGGACAGGGTCGAGTCGAAAAAGTACGCTTTAGCAATGGTATTGAAGTTGAATCTGATTTAGTTGTAATGGCCGTGGGTGTTCGTCCTAATATCTGTCTCTTATACACATCTCCGAGCCCACGAGACTAGGCATGATCT
>CAJXPP010000101.1 GCA_913058195.1 uncultured Gammaproteobacteria bacterium
ACGAGATCATGCCTAGTCTCGTGGGCTCGGAGATGTGTATAAGAGACAGCGCTAACTGCTGTGCAAATTGGTTTGTTAACGATTTACGATATGTGTAAAGCTGTTGATCGTGGCATGTTGATGACAGATATTCGTTTATTAGAAAAAGCAGGTGGTAAATCAGGCCACTGGGTGCGAGAGCTATAAGTTTAATCAAATACCTCACTAAAGCTGACTAATTGCCCAGAACGACTGGCATCATAACCGCTTAGTTCTGCTAATTGTTGTTTGAACACCTTACTTTGTAAAAGAGTGATTATTTGTTTTACATGAGGATCATCAGTAAATGATATAGGCACAGCTAAGCAATAGTGTTCCCAGATCAGAGGAATAAACTCTAGATCGAATTTCTTGGCAATTGGCGCAATACCAAAGCCTGCATCAGCAGCACCACTAGCTATCATGGCTGCAATAGCCATATGAGTGAACTCTTCATTTTGGTAGCCCTGGATCTGGCTAGGGCAAATTGAATTTGTTTTGAGTAGCTGATCAAATAATAATCGTGTCCCTGAATCTGCTTGTCGGTTGATAAACTCAATATGTTTCTCAGTAAGTGACTCAATGTTAGTTATGTTTTTAGGATTACCTTGCTGAACCATCAAGCCTTGATTACGCTTAACCACATATATAAGTTGATGCTTGTTAGCATTTAGAATACTAAGGTATTGTGGCGACAAGCCTTTTGCAATAGCCCCCTCAGGGATATGAAAGCCAGCAATATCGCATTTTTCAAGCTCTAAAGAACGAATGTTTTCTAAGCTGCCATAAAAATGTAGATCTAATTTTAAATCAGATTGCTGATGCATTAAGTCTCGCAATGCACTTATAGCCAGACCATGACTAGCAAAGATAGTTGTTCTTGGTGATACTTGTGAGGAAAGCGCCGATTCAAATTCTCGTTTAAATTGAGTAGAAATATTATCGAGCTCAGGGGAAAAACGAGCGATGAGTTTCTGATTGGCACTGACAAGTACTTCACCTGCTGGTGAAAGTGTTGCACCACGCCCACGTTCTAATTTGACTAAAGGTTGATCTAATATTTCTTGCCACTTATGCAGTAAGCCCCAAGCAAATCGGTAGGAAACATTGGCTTTTTTTACAGCCTGTTGTAGTGATCCTTTTTGTTGAATCAATTCCAATAAATGAAGCAAGATGGGATCGACATCTTGTTGTGAAATTTTCCAGCTAAATTTTAGTTTAATTTCCATAATATGCATATTTGAACATATTTCAATTGAGTTTAACAAGCATTAAACTACTTGTTATTAAATATATATGTGTAGATTATGCATATGTTTGGGCGAATGCATTTATTTAGGTATAGAGATAATCATAATGAATAAAGTTAAAAAACTGATTGCGACGGTGGTCTTATCAGCTATAACAATGTCAGCTTATGCGGGGTCTGAAATTGAAACACTCATTAATATGTTGCATGAGAATGGCATGGTAACGGATGCTCAATATGGGCGTCTTGTTGATGAGTTAAAACAAAATAAAATTCAAACAGTTAAAAAAGAAGCCAAAGTGCAGCAGCAATTAGTTGAAGCAACTAAACCATCAGATGTTGAAGTCGAGGTGAAAGGAGGCGTGACGGTTAAAACACGTGATGGGAAGTTCTCAACTAAAGTGAGTGGGCGAGTGCAAGCTGATGCAGCTACTTATAGTGGTGACCCTGAAATAGGTGATGGCACAGAAATTCGTCGTGCGCGTATAAACTTGCAGGGCACTATTTATAACGATTGGGGCTATAAATTACAATATGATTTTGCCAGTACAGGCGCAAATGGTAAAGGTATTGCTGACGCATTCCTTAGCTATAATGGTTTTGATAATATGCAAATAATAGCGGGTAATTTTAAAGATCCGTTTAGTTTAGAGTACGAAGCTAGTTCTAACCATGTAATGTTCACAGAACGCTCATTAGTCAATGCATTTTCAGCTGGACGCCATATTGGCACAATGGTCAGCACTAAACAAAAACATTGGTCATTAGCAGGTGGTGTATTTGGTGACTCTTTAACAGCGACTAATGGTACGAACCACGCTCAAGATGAAGGTTGGGGGCTTGGTGCTCGCGCCACATTTGCACCTATTAATGAAAAAAACAAAATGGTGCATTTAGGTTTAGGCTTGAATTACCGTGACACTGGTGGCTTTGATATTGCTCAATTTAAAACACAGGCTGAGACACATATCAGTGGCGTGAACATCGTTGATACAGGCACAATTACAAACGTCACAGATTTCACAAAAGTTGGATTAGAGCTTGCTTCTGTGATGGGGCCATTCTCAGCACAAGCGGAATACATTACTACATCAGTCAGTCGTAATAATGCGAGTGATTTAGAGTTCAATGGTTGGTATGTACAAGCAGGTTACTTCTTTACAGGCGAATCTCGCCATTATAAAAAAGGTGCTTTTGGTGGTGTTAAACCAAAATCCAATGTTGGTGAAGGAGGTATCGGTGCATGGGAATTAGGCTTGCGTTATAGCACGCTAGATTTGATTGATGCTGATATTGATGGTGGTGAAGCTGATTCGGTAACATTAGGACTCAATTGGTATGCAACACCAACACTTCGCTTCTCAGCCAACTACATTGATGTACTAGATGTTCAAGGTGGCACTTACGATGATCAAGAGCCCAGAATTTTTCAAGTACGGAGCCAGTGGGCATTTTAAGGCTTAAGACAATAAGGAATTTCATGATGAAATTAGTACAAAAAAGTTTTGCTATTGCACTAATTGCGATGGCAAGTTCAGCTGTTTTTGCGGTTGAACACCTTAAGTTATCCACCACAACCAGTACTGAAAACTCAGGTTTATTGGCTGTTTTACACCCTGCTTTTGAAGCGAAATATGATGTCAAAATAGATGTGATTGCAGTGGGGACGGGTAAAGCTTTAAAAATCGGTAGTAATGGTGATGTGGATGTTGTGTTTGTTCACGCGCCTGCTGCTGAATTGAAATATATTGAAAGTGGCGACTTTATTGAGCGTAAAGCAGTAATGCATAATGACTTCGTGATTGTTGGCCCTGATTCCGATCAGGCTGATTTAGCAGCTGCTACTTCAGTAGCAGATGCATTACAACGAATTTCAATAAGCAAGTCTGAGTTTATCTCTCGTGGTGATGACTCAGGCACACATAAGAAAGAAAAATTATTATGGATAGCGGCAGGCATTAAGCCAAAAGGACAGTGGTATATCGCTGCAGGGCAAGGTATGGGCGCGGTGTTGAAGATCGCTGATGAGAAGCAAGCTTATGCCTTAACTGATCGAGGAACTCAAATTGCTTATGCTGACAAAATGAGCTTAAAAGTTCGCTATCAAGGTGATGAAACGTTATTTAATCCTTATCATGTGATGGCGGTAAACCCCGCGAAGCATACTCATGTTAACTATGATTTAGCAGCAAAATACATTGAGTTTGTTACCAGTCAACAAGGCCAAGCGATTATTGCCGGTTTTCGTAAAGGGAGTCATCAACTGTTCTATCCCGATGCTGTGAAATAAATAGAAGCCGTTATGGAAAATAAAAAGCCGCTTAGATAACTTAAATCTAAGCGGATTTTTAGTATTTTAACGTTGCCTAATTAAGGCTTTAAGCTTTATTGCATTACATCATTAGCGACTGCTTTAGCTGATTCCATGTCACTTTGAGATGTTTCTTCCACTGAATTCGTATTCATCGCATCGTTAGCCATTTCAGATACTGAGTCACTGGCATCTTTGACCGCTTCAATAGTTGCATCAACTGCTTCAGATGTGGTTTCTGCAATATCACTAGCCATGTCACCGCTTACTTCAGCGGCTTCATCAACCATTTCTGATGCACTTTCTGCAATATCATTAGCTATATCGCTGCTAGCTTCAACAGCTTTATCAGTCATTTCTGATGTGCTTTCGGCAACATCTTTAGCGAGTTCCTGTGTTGATTCAACAACGCCTTCAGTTGTTTCTGAGACTGTTTCTACAGCACTATTTGTCATTTCAGTTGCATGATCCATCACTGATTTTTCTGTTTCAGTACCAGAATTTTGATCACAGGCTGATATTAATAATGCTGATGTGATTAAGGTAGTGAGTGCTAATGTTTTCATTTTTGTATCCTTTATAGTCATAAGTTTAGGTTTGTAATCTAAGGCGACTACCCTTGATTTAGTAGACTGCGTAAATCAATAATAGCTGCATTTGCACGTGAAATATAAGAGCCCATTACAAGAGAGTGATTGGCAACTAAGCCAAAGCCACTACCGTTTAGTATTATAGGGCTCCAGACAGTTTCTTGACTAGCTTCCAGCTCACGAATAATTTGTCGCAGGCTGACTAATGCATTTTTCTTTTGTAAGACATCAATAAAGTCGTGTTCAACTGCTTTTAATAAATGAATCAATGCCCATGCAGAGCCTCGAGTTTCATAAAATACATCATCAATCTGTGTCCACGGTGTTTGAGTGATAACCTCTGCTGGAGAAGGTGTGGATTGATTTGCATCAGGATCACCGGCTAAATCTGTATTGATGCGAATTTGTCCTACACTGGCACTGAGTCGTTGCGATAGACTACCTAAACGCTTTTCAACAATAGCAAGCCAGTCTGCAAGATTATCGGCTCGGGCATAAAATTGGGCATCACTATTTGTAGAGTCACTTAGGCGAGCTAAGTAAGATTCTAAGGCATCGACGCCTTTACGATATTCACTTTCTGTAGGTGGAAATAGCCATGATTCTGAATTAAAGTTGAACTGAGGTTCAGCAATTGAGAGATCCGAATCTTCTAATGATTGAGATTGCGAACGACTAATATCATTGCGCAATGTGCGAGAAAAATCACGAATTTGAACTAATACACCGAATTCCCAGTTAGGTACATTGTCCATCCATATTGATGGTGGCATTACATCATTACTAAGGTAGCCACCAGATTTGTCTAATAAGGCATTGGTTAAGCTAATGAGTGTGGCAGTAGAGGTATATCCGGTGACTATCTGATGTTGTCTCTCTGCTGCCATTTTTGAAATAGTGTCGTTAGGATTAAATTCAACAGGCGTTTGATCCCACCACAACATAAGGATGAGAAGGATCACTATGATTGCAGCAATTAGGAGAGAAATAAATTTTACGGTTTTATTGCGGGCACTCGGATCATTAAAAGTATCGATAACGGCCCAGCCGAAGTTACGCCCACGTTGAATTAATTGTGATAAAGCCATGTTGAAATTAAAATCCTAAACGTTAGTGTAATTAAATTATAGAAATAGATTATGCCCTTAATTGCTTGCTGGCAATAGAAATTAAATAGGGGATTTTAAAACAAACTTGACTTGTAGTTGCTTACCCCAGAATAATGGCCGGTTATAAAAAAAAATATTGAGAGAGAGGACGATTTTTTGTCATGACATTAAGAATCGAGATCGACAATTTAACCAAGCATTTTGGTGAAATAAAAGCTGTGGATGGCGTGTCATTTTCAGTGAATAAGGGTGAGGTGTTAGGCTTCCTTGGGCCTAATGGCGCGGGTAAATCTACTACCATGAAAATGGTGACAGGTTTCTTAACGCCAACATCGGGTACAGTAAGAGTTTGTGGGTATGATGTATTAACGGACCCTATCGCTGTAAAAGCTAGCCTAGGCTATTTGCCTGAAGGTGCGCCAGCTTATGCGGATATGACACCAGATAGCTTTCTGAAGTTTATTGCAGATATTCGAGGTTTATCAGGCGCAGCTAAACAACACGCTGTTGAATTAGCGGCTGATCGCGCTCAAATTAAACATGTCATGTTCCAGCCGATTGAAACTTTATCTAAAGGTTATAAACGTCGTGTTGGTTTAGCTCAATCTATTTTGCATAATCCGCCAGTATTAATTCTTGATGAACCTACCGACGGCTTAGATCCAAATCAAAAGCACGAAGTTCGCACATTAATTAATGAGATGGCACACGATAAAGCCATCATTATCTCTACCCATATTTTGGAAGAGGTACATGCTTTATGCCATCGCAATGTTCTTATTGCGAACGGTAAAATCAAATTTGATGGTACGCCACATGAGCTTGAAGCCATGTCTCGTTACCATAATGCGGTATGTGTTTCAGTTGCTAATGTGGATAACGATAGCTTGGCTGCATTTCTTACTCAATTAGATTATATTGCTGAGCTCGAAGTTTTACCAGGCTCGAGAGGCTTTAGAGTTTATCCACATAACGCCAAGCAGATCACTGCAGAATTATCACAATCTATTCGCGATAATAATTGGCAAATTGATTCTCTTCATGCAGAAAATGGTCGATTAGATGAAGTATTCAGAACCATCACAATGGGTGGCAATAAATGAACATGAGTAATATTTGGTTTATTATGAAGCGTGAGCTTAATGGCTATTTTGCAACGCCAGTCGCTTATGTTTTCATTATCAGTTTCTTACTACTGACAGGTTTTGCTACCTTTTTTGTCGGTAATTTCTTTGAGCGTGGTGAAGCAGATTTATATCCATTTTTCTCAATTCATCCATGGATTTATGTTTTATTAATACCTGCAATCTCAATGCGTTTGTGGTCTGAAGAACGTAAAAGCGGTTCAATTGAGTTATTAATGACCTTACCTGTTTCTGTGTTTGAAGCAGTATTGGGTAAATTCTTAGCTGCGTGGGCATTTACAGGCCTTGCTTTGTTTTTAAACTTCCCATTATGGATCACGGTTAATTATCTAGGTTCACCTGATAACGGTGTGATTATTACTGGCTTCCTAGGTAGTTTCTTAATGGCAGGTGGTTTCTTAGCTATCGGTGCTTGTGTGTCGGCGACAACTAAAAATCAGGTTATTGCCTTTGTTTTAAGCTTAATCGTTAGTTTGATTTTTGTATTAAGTGGTTACGGCATCGTATTAGACTTTTTCAGCAGCTGGGCGCCAACTGCATTAGTTGATGCGATTAGTTCATTTAGCTTCTTAACTCATTTTGATGCTATCTCTAAGGGTGTGATTGATATGCGAGATATGTTGTATTTTGCTTCGGTCATCATGGTATGGCTATTTGCTAATGCCATTGTTGTTAACGCCCGTAAGGCTGATTAGGAGTTTCTGGACAAATGAATAAACAATTATTATCGACAGTGGGCCTTGTATTAGCCGTAATTTTATTCCTGTCATTTAACATTGTGACGAGTGATAATTTGAAATCAGCTCGGGTTGATTTAACACAAGACAATTTATATACCTTGTCTGATGGCACGCTTAATATTATTGAGTCACTAAAAGAGCCATTAACGCTACGTTTTTATTACTCTGAACTTGCTGGGCAAGATTTACCAAGCATTAAATCTTATGCACAACGTGTAGAAGAGTTGTTAGAAGAATATCAGCGAGCATCAAACGATATGATTCGTTTGATTGTGATTAACCCAACGCGTTTTTCTGATAATGAACAACGTGCTAAGCAGTATGGCTTACAAGGTGTGCCACTTGAAGGTAGCACGGACCCGTTATTCTTCGGTCTAGCGGGTAGCAACTTATTAGACGGTGCGGAAACAATTTCATTTTTCCAACCAGAAAAAGAAGATGTGCTTGAGTATGACACTGTCTCTTATACACATCTC
>CAJXPP010000102.1 GCA_913058195.1 uncultured Gammaproteobacteria bacterium
TACGAGATCATGCCTAGTCTCGTGGGCTCGGAGATGTGTATAAGAGACAGTATAAGAAGTCTAAATAGGGTTGCAAAGGATAACCTTGCAACTCATTATTTAATTTCTTGAACCTAGTAATTTGATTTGTTTCGAGTGCTTTTTTGGCGAACTGGAATGTTACTCGTTGCTGCTCGATTTGACTATCCGCAACTACATTGCTGGATAAAATACTGAGCAGGGTAAGTAGTAGCGCCGATTTTATAGAGCCAATAAGGTAATGATGGTAATGCACAGGATATATTTTCTTTAGTGGCTAAGTGATGCTTCAATCGAATCTAGATTAGGTATATAAGCTAATTTATTACCGATTGGAAGTTGGAAAAGTAGGAAGTCTGATTCTTCTGCATCTTCAGCCATAAGAAGTGCTGATTCATTTAAGTGAATTAACTGTGGCACACCAAAACAAGGTAAGGCATATACAGGCAGATCAGTAGCATCACTAATGCCATGTAGGACGCAAAGCTTATTTGCATCAGATACATCAGTATTTTCGCTTTGAATTAAAGCTTCTACATTAATAATCGGTAACTGCCGGTCATGCCAGCTACATTCACCTACCCAGAAATCAGATTTGTTTGGCATCGCAGTATGTTGAGGCATAGGAATAACCTCAGCAATAGTCGAGTTTGGCAATAATAAGAAATATTTCTGTAATGGAATAAGCATACAAGGAATAAAGTCAGTCGTGTTCTCAGCCATATTTATTTCCTGTTATTGCTTCGAGTCTGGATAGTTAGTGCCAAGTAGGTTCTGCATTGTCTCTACTAATTCTAATTCCTGGTAAGGCTTCCCTAAATAAGCATTTACGCCGATATTAAGTGCTCTGGTACGATGTTTATCGCCTGTTCTTGAGGTTATCATAATAATCGGTAAGTGCTGGTATTGCTCAATATTTCGAACCAGTGTTGCAAACTCAAACCCATCCATTCGAGGCATTTCGACATCGAGTAAGATAATATCGGGTGTTTGCTCATTTAATTGAGCAATGGCATCAATACCATCTCGAGCAGTTACCACTTCGAAACCGTGCCGCTTGAGTAAGTTGCCAGATACTTTACGCATGGTAATAGAATCATCAACCACCATAGCGATAGGAGTAGTGTGAAGCTCAGCATCAGCCGGAACTGGATTTAACAGTTCCAGATTAGTTACATCGGTATGCCCTGACTCTGCAGTTTGAACCAGTGTAGGGATGTCGAGAATAAAGACAACTTGACCATCTCCCAATATAGTAGCGCCATTGATAGAGTCGATATGACTTAGTTGTTCGCCAACTGATTTTAATACGATTTCTCGGTTACTATTGACGGCATCGACTAATAGTGCAATTTGCATATCACCATATCTGAACAGTAATATTGGTAACTGAACCTTAGGATCTTCGGGCAGTGTTAAGGGTAGATCAAGTAATTGTGCTAATGAGAAGAAACGGTAGTACTCACCATGAAACTCATAGCGTGTTTCACCTTCAGTGGATAGTAAGGCTTGGATTTCAGTTACACTCGCTCGTGTACCAGCGTGTACTGCACTCATTGGGATTGCGTATGGCTTATCATTACAGCTAACCATCAGTGACTGCATGATGGATAAAGTTAATGGTAAACGAATATTAAAGGTTGTGCCCTTTCCTGAGATGGATTGAATAGAAAGTCGGCCTTTAAGCGCTCGTATTTCATTGCTTACAACATCCATTCCAACGCCACGACCAGATATTTGCGAAACACCGTCAGAGGTACTGAAACCTGAAGTCAAAATAAGCTGAATCAACTCTTCGTCAGAAGGTATATTGTCAGGGTTAATTAGCTTCTGATTAATTGCTTTTTGTTTAACTTTTTCAACATTAATACCTTGGCCATCATCTGTAAGCGATAATAAAACCTCAGAGCCTTCACGAGTAATTGTAAGGGTTAGCTGACCAACCTCATTTTTACCAAGATCTTGGCGAGCAGTAGGTGACTCAATGCCATGAGCAACAGCATTCCTGATAAGGTGCTCCAATGGTGCAACAATGCGGTCAAGAATAGTACGATCTAATTCACGCTCGGCGCCATGAACGGTTAGTTCTGTTTGTTTTTCTAGTTCAGAGTTAACTTGACGAATGATACGTTCGAAACGAGGAACTAGCCCTGTAAAAGGCAGTAAGCGTGTATTCATCAGGCCTTGTTCTAAATCGGCACTGAGGCGTGACTGTTGAAGTAAAATTGCATCAGAATCATGTACGATATTATCGATTGACTGTGTGATTTCATGCATATCACTGACACTTTCAGTCAAACTTCGTGAAAGCTGCTGAATCATAGAAAAGCGATCGAACTCTAATGGGTCAAAATCAGTTTTATCTTGAGTTTGATCTTCATAGCGGAATAAAATTTGTGTTTCAGTTTCTATTTCCAGGTTTCTTAATTGATCCTGTAAGCGACTAACCGTAGATTCCATTTCAGTTAATTGAAGCAATATGGCCGAGTTTTGTTGGCCAACACGATCACGTGAAATATTGACTTCACCGGTAAAGTTGGTAAGGAAATCGAGTAAATCAGCCCGAACACGAATGTGCTCACCACCACTGGCTTTAGTTTCTTTAACGGCTATTTCTTCAACTACTGATAGGCTTGATATTGTAGGTGCGACAACATGTCCAGTGTGCTGAGCAATAGACGTTAATATATCTTGTGAAACAGGAATAGATTCATTATTGACCAACCGCTCTTGAATTTCAGCTAAACGATCTTGTGATTGTTGTAATAATGAAAAGAAATCCTCATTAGGAGCTTGCTGTTGTTCAACGACGGAAGAAAGCAATGATTCCATTTGATGGCTGATTTCTGCAATAGGCGTTAGGGCGGTTAAACGAGCGCCGCCTTTTATAGTGTGCAAAACGCGTTGTAATTGTTGTAATGCATCGTGGTCATCATGATTTTGTTGCCAGCGTTTAATGGCATCACCACTTGACTCGAGTAACTCTGCAAATTCTTCAGTAAAGGCCTCGAGCAATTCAGGCTCATCACTTGGAAGAGTAAACCATTCAGGATCTGGTGTAATTGACTCTACTTGACTGATACGTTGGTCAACCTGTTGCTTGAATTCGCTAGTGTCGCTGGCAGGTTTATTTTGAATGAGCAGTTCAATTTGGTCATTAATAAGCTCATAACACTGCTCTATTAATCCGACAATATCTTTATGGTTGGGCTCTGAATATTGAGTCAAATTATCCAGAAGTTGATATAAATCGACTAATACTGGCAGCTTAGCATGCTGTGAATTATCTATTAGCGACTGTAATGTAGTATGTATCGTCGCTTTATAATCGGAATTATCAGGTTGCTGATGTAGTAACTCTAACTGGCTATTGTATTGATTAAGTAGCTCATCAGTCTCTTCTAAATAAACGACTAAGAACTCAGGATCAATGAGTTTTTCATTTTCTTCGGTCAGTTTTACATCGAGATCATTAGGCATTAATTGAGCGATTTGTTGTGCTAATGGAACAATATCGGATTGTTCACCCTCTGAACCATTTAATATTGCGACAAATTGTTCTAATTCATTAACAACATCAGTTAAGACTGAAAATTGTTGCTGATCTAATGAAATATTATGTTCGTATAGTGAGCGTAGAGATTTATCAAGCTGGGCAGCTACCACTGCCATGGGCATTACCTGAGCAATATTGGCACATCCTTTAAGGGAATGTGCTGCTCGAAGGAGATCTTTATTCAGCGAGAATGGCGCTTGTTGATGTTTGAGTGCTTGTTGAAAAGTATCAAGATGCTGAGCAGCTTCATCGTTAAATATTTGTTGTAACTCATCATCTTCATCAACGATACTAAAATCTGTCTCTATCTCTATCTCTATCTCTGTCTCTGTCTCTGTCTCTGTCTTTATAGGATAGTTTCTGGCTAAGGCAGTTAGAGTATCTGCTTGTTCTGTTGATGCTAACTTTCTCTCAGTAAAACGTGATAATAAATGGGGGAGAAGTGCATCAGTTTCTGTTAATAGCTCATCTATTATTAATGTGAGCGGTTTTGTTTCATCAATAAGCTGATTAAGTAGATCTTCTAAGGACAATGCAAGCTCTGCGACAATGAGTGCACCAGCCATACGTCCACTACCTTTTAGGGTATGAAAGTGGCGACGCAAGGTCATTAATGACTCTATATCGTGATTTTCAATCCAATCTGGAATAAGTGTTTTGAATTCAGCAAGTACATCATTTGCTTCTTCAATGAAAATCTCGGCGATTTCTGGATCAATATCATCTTCGACGGATAGGTCTTCAACCGTAGGAACTTGTTCAATGTCAGAATGTTGCTCACGCTCAATATAAAGTTCAACGCCAGTTTTAGCCTTTAGTTGGGCAGATGGAGGAATATCATCAATTGAAGGTATTGTTTGAGACTGGGCTTGGATATAAACTTCGACGCCAGTTATTGAGGGAGAGCTGGGTTCTTCTATCTCGCTATCGATTTGTTTGTGAGTATCACTCTGAGCTTGAATATAGCTTTCAACCGATGTCTTAGTATTTGAGTGAGTGTTTTTCTCAGAATCAAGCTGATTCTGAATATAACGTTCGACACTAGTTGTTTCCGCTTCTACGGGGCTAACTTCAAGCTCTTGATTGGTGGCTAATAACTCTGCATCATCAGAGATAGAAAGCTCAGGTTCAGTAGTTTCTGTGGATATTTCTAGCGGTTCAAGCTCAAGGAAAAGGTTATCATCAGATGATGATTGTTCAAAATTAATTAGGATACTTTGTGCATTAATCAATACTTGCAATTGTTGCGATGAACCACCTTGTTGAATGCCTTCCATATAGAGTTCACATGAGGCAATAATTTCAGCTAGCCAAATTAGTTCTTGTTCAGATACTGAATTTTGTTTCATCAATACAATTTGTTGAGCTGTGTTTTGTAGGAGGCTAGCAGCTTCGTTCAAGCTAACCATTGATAAACCACCCTCAACAAGTTGTAATTTAGTCGATATATTATCTAGGTGCTGTTCGGTGTTTTCTGGTTTTTCAGCAAGAATGGCTAAGGTATCTTTGACATGGTTGAGCTCAAGCAAACATTCCTTAATAACATCTTGTTGAAGCTGTAGACTCTCGGAGGATTGCTCATTCTCAATATGAATGTTTTTAAGCTGACCTTCTATTTGGAGAAGAGCATCTGCTAAAGCAGATAATTGTTGATCATCAGGTGTTTCTTGCAAAGATATCAACTTCGAGAATATTTCTGCCTGCTGCTGCAATAACACTGCGCCAGATGAATTTTCGCCGAGTAATTGTAAGGTATCTGAGATACTTATTAGTTGTTCTGGTAGGTTTTCAAAACTATTTATCGATGAGTCAGAATGACGATTAAATTGATCAATCTGCTCTTTTATAGACTGTAAATTATCAAGTAGCTCTGAGTGAACACTTTCAAGTGCATTACCACTAAAATTATAAATTTTTTGGTGTTGTGTTGCATTGAAAAAATTGAGACCGAACGTGTTTTTTAGCAAGGTAACATGCTTACCTGAACTAGTACTATGAGCAATTAGTAATAATAAGTCTGCAAGTAATTTATCAGGAAATAATGCGAAAAGCTCATGTTCGCTATGTTGAGTAAGCAATTCAATAGGCTTTGCTAGCTTTCCTATTTTAGACTTTATTTCATTGTTAACGATAAGCCCGTTGTCTTGTACAGCTTCGATAATACCTGCTGCTGACCACCAAAGAATAATTGAACGTTCTTGCTGACTGTTTAGTCGGAGATAATTAAAAATCTTACCTAGCCTTTGAAGGCTGTCATTATCATTATCTTTGAACCAGCGTAGCAGCGATACTTGAAAAATATGGTTAACTTTTGAGGACGGTGGCTCTTGACTTGTTGTTGCATCCTGAGAGCGAGAAGCAATAGATGCTGGAAGAGTAACTGACAAGTTTGGTTTAAATAATTCGCTATCATTTAGCTGCTGTTCGCCACGCGCTAGACGCAACTCATTGACAGTGCTAATTAACCTTAATGGCTCATCAGTTAGCTCGCTTGATACAGCTTTTAGGTAGTTAGGAAGTAATAATAAGCTTTTTATTAGCGTATCTTCGATATTAGCTTTAATTGTAGAATCAGCATGATAAAGGGCGTTTGCAGAAGCCATTATTTCACTAGAAAGTAGGTGGGCTCCCTTTAGATTGAGCATCTCTACAGTTCCACTGGTTTGATGCAGCTGTCTTATGCATGAATCCAATGGTGAATTATTTGTATCATCATCAATGTAGCGATGTAGCGATTGCAGGGCTTTATCAAGTGAATCTTGCAATTCACCTTGAACCCAAACAAGTGCATCATAGTTACCGCTAGTTATCTCTGCCATCTGTTACTCCGGAACAGTAATGATATCGAAAATGAAAAAAACATTTAAATCTGACTGCTTTTTATGACGGTAATGTGAAGCCGGACACTGACTTACGAAGTTCGTCAGTGAGATCAAGCAGGCGGCCGATAGAAGCAGCACTTTCATTGGTGCCGGTTGAGGTTTGTATCGCAATTTCTTGAATAACATTCATACTATCAGAAGTGCCTACCGCAGCCTGGGCTTGTTGTTTCGCCGCATCAGAGATATTGTTTATTAGTTCGGCTAATTGATGCGATACCGCTTCAATTTGTTCGAGTGATGTACCTGCATCTTGTGATAACTTCGCTCCTGAAACCACCCCTGAGGTACTTTTTTCCATCGAGGATATAGCTTCACTGGTATCACTTTGGATTGTTCTTACCAAGGCATCAATTTGTTTGGTTGCATTACTTGAACGTTCAGCAAGTCGTTGAACCTCATCGGCAACTACCGCAAAGCCTCGACCGGCTTCACCGGCCATAGTTGCTTGAATAGCTGCATTAAGCGAAAGAATGTTTGTTTGCTCAGCGATATCGTTGATAAGTTCTACAATATCCCCAATTTCCTGTGAGCTTTCACCAAGGCGTTTAATACGCTTTGATGTTTCTTGAATATGTTCACGAATAGTATCCATACCAGTAATAGCATTTTTCACGGCATCGCTACCTTGTGCAGCCAATTGCACTGATTGTTGGGCTACTTCTGCTGATTGGCTAGCGTTTTGAGATACTTGTTCGATTGAGTCGGCCATATTACTAATCGCACTACTTACATCGGTAATCTGTTGAGTTTGATGAGCACTTGCATCAGTAAGATGTAGAGCCGTTGCTTGAGTCTCTTGGGCGGCTGATGCTACGTGAACTGTCGTTGAGTTAATATTTTCGACTAAGTCGCGTAGGGCATCGATAGTGTAGTTGACTGAATCGGCAATCGCGCCAGTGATATCTTCGGTGACTGTCGCTGATACGGTAAGGTCACCGTCGGCTAAATCACCCATTTCATCAAGGAGTTGTAAAATTGCATCTTGGTTATGGCGGTTTTGAACTTCCATTTCTTCAAGTGAATTACGCATCTGTTTTAGCGGCTGATAGCCTAGGTTTAGAAATAATAGCAGTGTGATGATAAAGCTTATTAATATTGCTCCTGAAAACATTAATGGCTGTCTCTTATACACATCTCCGAGCCCACG
>CAJXPP010000103.1 GCA_913058195.1 uncultured Gammaproteobacteria bacterium
AAGTGCATAGTAAGCATCATGTTCAAAATTCGCATCCAGAATTAGAGATAGATGGTATTAAGTAATAATTATTTTCCTTATCACTATCTGAGGCTTTAAATAGAGTAAGTCTCAATAAAAAGCCTCAGCAGAATAAACTGCTAAGGCTTTTTTATTGGCTGTAATTCACCGTAAGCTTGGGGAGTGATTCAACTAATTCTAATATTGATTTACACGGAACTACCCTAGTTACTACCGCTATAGTTTTTTATCTACCAAGATATTTTATTCGGTTCATGGTTTTACGTCGCAAGCCTAAAAATTAACTTGCTCAAATTTTAGACAGCTTAACAATTAATCTACCTAGCAATTAATTCTTATCAGCGTCAGGGAAAAGGAAATCAATACTACCCTCGTCACCAACTAGTAATGATAACTCTTGGTCAGAAAATGTATCTTCACAAGGGCTTGCTCCAAACTGCATTGCTAAGCTGGCAGCTTTAGGTGTGAAATAAATAGTTACAGTGTTACCGTCTTCACTCCTACTAAAAAATAGAGCCATACCTAGAGGTCGGCCAGAGCCAACATACTTTGGCATAAAGGCATCCATAATTCGTTGCATCAATTTTTCATCATTTATTTCTAGTGCGTACCACGTTGCCATTCAATCTTCCTAAACTGTCATTTAATTAATCTTACAATACACATAAATCGTATTTACACTCAAATATTATGGCTATTCAGCCCGTTCAAACTCACCCCATTTTGGTTCTGGCGTAGGTTGAGACTTTGACTTTCTGGTCCAAGGGTAAGGTCTCGCCCCTTCTTCAAAGATATTATTATACCGCTCAGCTTTTATTTGAGCCGCTAAAGCTTCTGCCTCTATCTTTTGCTGTTCTGCTAATTGGACTGCTGCCTCAGCTGCTGTTTGTTCATCAATTTTTGGTACATCGAGTTGATTAAGTGCTGGCTCCAAATTAGCAGCATCACTTGCTAATGCATCCTCTATTGCATCACTTGCTAAAGCACCTTCTAATGCATCACTTGATTCAGCTGTCTCATCACCTAGCAGATCTGGTAACTCAATATTTGTCTCTACTTGCTCACCGTCTTCTACAGCCGCATCTTCTGGTAATCCCGGTAATTCAATCGTAGCATCCTGCCCCTCACTCATTTTTTCAGGATCAGAATTTTCAGGATCACTAACCTCTTCATCTACAAGCGCTGCCTCTTCTGCACTTAACTCTTCATCAGAAGGTGCTAAAAAGAAATAAGCGGCTCCAGCAAGAATTAATACAACTGCAACGCCAATACCTATTTTAATAAGCAGTGGTTTAGATAAAGATATAGGTAGAGATAGACCTTTCTTTTTTTTTGTTCCATCTTCATCGTTTGGTGTTACTTCTGATTCTTCAGGTGCACTACTTTCTTCTTCTAAAAGTCCTTCATCATCATTTTCTGCCATTTAAAATCCTTCCCTAAACGTTATTTTTAGAGTCTATCCTAATGTTTACCATGTTGGCGAGCTAACTGTTCAGCTTTTTTAAGATCTGCCAGAGTCATTTTATTAGCCAATGCGACTTTTTTGTGAGCAATATTTTCAAAGTCATTTTTCTCTGCTAGCTCCCACCACATATAAGCTAAAGTATAATCTTTATCAAGCTCTTCACCTTGATAATAAAGGTCACCCAAGCTATTTTGAGCAGCTGCATGACCATAAGCAGCGGCTTTTTTTAACCACCTAAGTCCTTCGCTATGATCTTGTTCGACCCCTTGCCCAAGCTTATACATCACTGATAGATTATATTGTGCATCACGATATTCTTGCTCGGCAGCTTTACGAAACCAGTTCACAGCTTGTTCATAACTCTGTGAAACGCCCTGCCCATTTAAGTATAAATACCCCAAGGTATTTTGTGCAATAACATTGCCCTGTTCAGCCGCACTCTTACATTTTTGCACATACTGTTTAGGTGATGAGGTTTCACTCTGGCTCACGGTTAATCCTTACTCAATATTTAATTTTATAAGTATCACATATTTGACACAAAACTACTTCACAATAATGCAGTGAATACTGCCCATTTCAAAAGCTTTGTCAGATGTTTTATTCTTAACATATAATTCAATCACAACTCTTGCTCTTATCAGTCAACTCTAACTATGCATCATTCCTTGCATACCCTTGGCCCGTGACATCAAAAGAGTGGATGTGTAATACTTCTACATATTATTCAGTAGCTTTCGGAATAAACACATGAAATGGCGAAATAGGCGAGTTAGTAGCAATATTGAAGATAAACGCTCTTCCCCAACAAGAAGGCGTCGAGCTGGAAAAGGTGGAATAGGCATGATTGTTCTAGCGTTAGCTGCCATGTACTTTGGCGTCGACCCTAAAATAATTATGAGCTTAATGGGTGATGGTGGCCCTCTCTCACAAACTTCAAGCCAAGCAGATCCAAACTACAAACCTAGCCCAGAACAACAAAAATTGGCTCAATTTACCGGTGTGGTATTAGCCGATACGGAAGATACATGGCACCCACTATTTCAACAAATGGGGAAGCAATATCAGGAGCCAAAATTAGTACTGTTTACCGATGCAGTTCGATCAGCTTGTGGTCATGCTCAGGCTGCTATGGGTCCTTTTTATTGTCCTGGTGATAAAAAAGTCTATATCGATTTAGGTTTTTATCAACAACTTAAAAACCGACATAATTCCCCAGGAGACTTTGCTCAAGCTTACGTTATTGCCCACGAAGTAGGCCACCATGTTCAAAACCTACTCGGTACTTCAGGCAAAGTTCATCAAGCAAAACAGCGTATGAGTAAAGCCAATGGCAATGTATTATCAGTCAAACTTGAATTACAAGCAGACTGTTATTCAGGTGTATGGGCTCATCACACACAAAGAGCTAAACAGGTATTAGAACAAGGCGATATTGAAGAAGCGCTCACTGCAGCCAGTGCCATTGGTGATGACCGTCTTCAAAAAAAGGCCCAAGGTTACTCCTCTCCCGAATCATTCACTCACGGCACCTCTCAACAGCGAGTAAAGTGGTTTACAACAGGTTTTAAACAAGGCACTTTAGAAAGTTGTAACACTTTTGATGCTGCTAACTTATAAGGATCTCTTTAGTTAATGTTAATGTTAATATTAACGAGTATTTAGTACTATGAATAAATCACTAAAGGCAGCGCTTATATCAGCATTAGTCTTCCCTGGCTTTGGACACTTTTTATTGAAAAAGCCTATTCAAGGCATACTTCTAGCCGTCCTAGCTGCACTCTGCCTTTATTTTCTACTGGCCTCTATTTATGATCTAGCCCAGCAACTAAGCCTACAAATTCAGCAAGGTCAAATTGCTATGGATTTAGGATCTATCAATCAAGCACTATCTCAGCAGGCATTACAACACGAGGCTTCAAATATAAATATGCCCAGTTTATTGCTTATCACTTTATGGCTTATCGGCATTTTTGATTCGTATCGAATTGGAGCCGAGCAAGATAAGATTGATAATTCAAGCACCGATTAAAGAATGTTTTTGTGGAGTGAAAAATGATTGAATCACCAGTAACCGAATTATTAGCAAAACATAAAATCGTATTTGAGGAGATTACCATTCCTCTATCTGAAGATAAAAAACCCATTCGTAATTTAGAAGAGTTACTTCAATCAGAAGGGCGTGATCCACACTCTGTTATTCGTAGCTTATTATTTAAAACACCCTCTGATGAGTTTATTTTACTCGCTGTTGCAGGTGGTGGACGTGCAGACTGGTCAACGCTACGCAAACACCTTGGTGCACGCAAATTACGTATGGCTGAATATGATGAAGTTCTCGAAGCAACTAGCTATGTTGTAGGCGCTGTTCCCCCAATTGCTCTACCCAGTAATATTCGTGTGCTTGTTGACAATAGTGTGCTTGATTTTGACACAGTACTTATTGGCAGTGGCGTATTGGGTTATGCGTTATCACTCTCCAGTGTATGTTTAATGGGGTTATTAGCTGATAACGACCTAGATCTATTTACTAAACAGTAGATGCCTCTCACTGAAACTAGCTATAGTTGCCTCAACTCTCTACTATAAACATCAAGGATGATGATATTTTTACAATGATGGTAAGGAGCATATGGAACACTTAAACACACATTGGTGGAACAAATTACAATTTAGACTTCCTCTTGTATTTTTGCTTGCCCTAAGTTCGTTCTTTTTTTTATCTTATTTATTAATTGAAACTGCTGCAAAAGAATACCTCGAACGACAAGAACTCCATAACATCAATCTCTCCAATAGAGCTATTGCCGAAGAGCTTAGCCAAAAAACAACTGCTGTAAACTCACTTGCTCATGCCCTAGCCAATACAGCTAGCATCATTCCTAATGATGACGCCATGTACAAAAAACTCTTTAAACATCTCCTTCAGAGTTCGCCCAGTCAACATCTCATTGCAGGTGGTGGCATTTGGCCAGAACCCTATTTATTCTATCCCAATGTAGTACGTCAGAGTTACTTCTGGGGGAAAAATGAACATCGCGTTTTAAAATTTTTCAATGACTACAATCATTCAGAAGGTAATGGCTATCATAATGAAGCTTGGTATGTTCCCTCCAAATTTCAAGCTGAAGGCGAACAAATTTGGTCAAGTTCATATATCGATCCCTACTCTTTAGAACCCATGGTGACGGTGACTGTCCCTATCTTCAAGCAACAACAGTTTTTTGGTGTCGCGTCTGTGGATATGAACTTATCAGGGATAGATGAACTAATGAAATCCTCATGGGTAAAAAAACTGGGGGGCTATACTTTTGTGGTTGATATTACCGGCAAGCTGATTTCTAAAATTAATGGTACTGCTGAGCAGGTAAATAGTAATGCATACCCGAGTTTAGAGGAGTTAACAACACGTAATGTTTTATTTAAGCCTATTCTTGATGCCATCAATAATCATATTGCTAAAACATTAATCACACCAAAATCAGCGACTTTTGATACCTCTCTTGCAAACAAGCTCGCGTCAGAAAGTTACCAGATAAATTCTCACTTTGCAGAGCTTTTATCTGCAGTAATACAGCAGCCTAAACAAACATCGCCAGCATCATCGCACTTTGAAAGTTTTTCATTCACAAGTGAAGACAGCTTAATATCAATTTTGGAAATTCCTGAAACACATTGGAAGGTGATCAATGTGATACCACAGTCTAGAGTCAGTGATGCGGTAAGCTCAGGAATTAAAGACTTATTCTGGCCTCTGCTAATTCTTGCAGCGGCGACTATAAGCTTCATTTATCTATTCATACACATGTTTTTTATACGCCGGGTTATAAGCATAACATCCCAGCTTGTTACTCCTAGAATGACTTTAAGCGAAAAAGAAATCATTACTAAGGACGAAGGTGAATTAGGGCAAATTGTCAGTCTTATCAATCAACACACCAGCCAGCTGCATGAAATCACTCATGAGCTGAGCAGCTCAAAAGATGATGTTGAATTTCATGCTGAAATTGCTCAATCATTGCAAAAACAAATTGATTTGTCACAATTACTCGAACAGATATTAATGCGTATTTGTCAGCATTCTGCTTTTGCCATTAAACCTGAAGCTGCACTATTTCTATTAGATGAAAATGGCTACATCGGACAGCCATTCAGTCAATACCATTTCAATGACCCGAATATTCCTGATAGCTACCCACAACAAGGGTTTCTTCAAGTCATTAACCATGTAGACCGCTATATCGTTCCGCTTAACTATGCTGATAGAACCCTAGGCATTCTGGCACTCTATCCACGTGATAATACTTTATTAGATCCTCTCGGTTTAGAGAGACTCTACAGTATTGGCCAAATGATTGGTCTAGCTATCTCTAATGAAGATATTCGACAAGCACTGATTAATGAAAAATCCAATGCTGAGCAAGCAAATAAAGCAAAATCTCAATTTCTATCGTCAATGAGTCATGAATTAAGAACCCCACTAAATGCAATTTTAGGTTTTAGCCAGCTTTTGCGTGAAGATAATGTTAGCCCTCTAAGTGAATACCAACAAGAAAGCCTTCATTACATTATTGATAGTGGAAATCATTTGTTAAAACTCATTAACGGCGTTCTTGAACTTTCATCTATTGAAGCCGGTAAGTCTGAGTTAGAAATCATAAGTATTGAGCTCCCTCAATTTGTGTATGAAATTTCTAGTGTGGCAAAATCAATTACAGAACATAGTCATATTCATATTCAAACTTTATCCAATCTAAAATTGGCCGTTCGCGCTGATTACACTAAATTGAAACAAGTACTATTAAATTTAATCAGTAATGCCATCAAATATAACCATGAAAATGGTTATGTCACTATTGATTGGTTCGCTCTTAACGATGATATGGTTAGAATTGAAATTGTTGATAATGGCATCGGTATTGACTCAGATTACACAAATCAACTATTTGAGGCATTCAATCGTCTTGGTAAAGAAAACTCAACAATTGAAGGTACAGGAATAGGCCTTGTTGTTACTAAAAGTCTGGTTAAATTAATGGGTGGTGACATTGGCTTTAGCAGTGTTATAGGTCAAGGTTCAAAATTCTGGGTTGATCTTCCTATTGCTGAATCAAATGAAATGAATGGTAATGCTATCAGCCTCACTGTCACTCAAGTTCAAGATTCTATGGAGCCTGTACAGCTATCAAGTGACATTAGTGTACTTTATATTGAAGATAATTCGATCAACCAAAATTTGATGCTCACCTTTTTCAACCAACGTTTTCCCAGCATTAGGCTTGATACTGTTCAAACAGCTGAAATTGGTTATGAAATGCTACTCGCCAACCACTATAATTTGATTTTAGTTGATATTAACCTGCCCCAAATGACAGGAAATCAATTAACAGAAGTGATTAAATCAGATCCTAAGTATGAAGCTATTCCTATATTTGCAGTCACTGCCGCAGCCATGGTTAATGATGTTGAAGGTTTTAGTCATTTATACGATGAGTATGTCACCAAACCTGTCAATTTTAAAACGCTTTTCAAATTAATAAAGCGTTACTTAACTTAGTAGTCATCTCAATATGGCTAGGTAATACTAGTGATTAAATGAATGAAATCACTGCCCATGATCGGTTTTTGATAAGAATAATTAGCCCCAAACTTTTCAGCATAATCAAGATAAACTCGATTTGAAGAGACCGCCACAATTATAACCGCTGTATCAATCTCCCTAAGCTCACGAATATTTTCAATGCCGTCCTTATTTGGCATCATAATATCAAGAATAATGATATCTGGCTTTTCCTTAACAAGCAGTTGTTTTACCTGCGTACCATCAGTTGTAGTTATAACAGTAAAACCAGCTGATTCTAATAGTTTTTTGATAATGGTTAAGATTACAATCTGATCGTCGACTACTAATATTTTCTTGCTCATTCTTAATCCTTAAGACTCTGTCCAAATCACTACCACCGATAGACGAAGCAACTTACTCTTCTCTCTGTCAGAGATCCGACCAAATCAAATACTGTCTCTTATACACATCTCCGAGCCCACGAGACTAGGCATGATCTC
>CAJXPP010000104.1 GCA_913058195.1 uncultured Gammaproteobacteria bacterium
AGATCATGCCTAGTCTCGTGGGCTCGGAGATGTGTATAAGAGACAGAGTTAATACTATTACCTAAACGGTCCCAAACAATTCCACCATTATTCCAGTCCCAACTCATCCAAATAAAGAATGCTTGGCCGACCAAGTTAGCTTCTGGCACGGTCCCCCAAAAACGACTGTCATTACTATTATCACGGTTATCACCCATAACAAAATATTCGCCTTCAGGGACTTCCATTTCACCTTCAAGTAAATGCCGACTAGGATCAATTAATAAAGCATGTTCATGCTCACCTAAGACCTCGGTACGTAATTCAGTTCTCACAGGAATGATTCCTAACATATCATCTGTTTTGTGCTGCAGTTTTTGGCTTATCTTCTCACCATTAATATAAATGGTTTTATTAAAGTAACCAATGGTGTCTCCAGGCAAACCAACGACACGTTTTATATAATCAACGGAAGGGTTTTTAGGGTAACGAAAAACAACTACATCACCACGTTCTGGTTCAGCTGTTTCTATAATTTTAGTATTTAATACCGGAAGGCGAACACCATAAGCAAATTTATTAACAAGAATAAAATCACCAACATGCAATGTTGGTAGCATTGAGCCTGATGGGATTCGAAACGGTTCGCCTATAAAAGAGCGTATGACTAGTACCGCAAGAATTATAGGAAAGAATGATTTTGCATACTCAACTAATACTGGGTCTTTTGCTTTATTTTCTCTTTTAGACGCCCAAAACAAACTATCGATTAACCAAATGATACCTGTGACGGCAACAAGAGCGACCATTATTGCTGGAAAACTCATTATAAGATCCTTCTCTTATTTCTTCGACAATTGTAAAACAGCTAAGAAAGCTTCTTGTGGCACATCCACTTTACCAATTGATTTCATTCGCTTTTTACCTTTCTTTTGTTTATCTAATAATTTACGTTTACGTGATACGTCACCACCATAACATTTTGCAATTACATTTTTCCGCATTGCCTTCACCGTTGAACGAGAGATAATCTGCCCACCGATAGCTGCTTGAATAGCGATATCAAACATCTGTCTTGGGATTAACTCTTTCATTTTCTCAACTAGTTGACGTCCTCGGCTAATACTTTGAGCAGTATGAACAATCATAGATAAAGCATCAACACGCTCACCATTAATCAAAATATCTAATTTAACAAGGTTTGCAACTTCGAATCGGGTGAAATGATAATCAAGCGAAGCATAACCACGACTTACAGATTTAACACGATCAAAGAAATCGATAACTACTTCATTCATAGGCAGTTCATAACTTACTGCAACTTGTTTACCCACATATTGTATCGTTTTCTGTACACCACGCTTTTCAATACATAATGTAATAACCGCACCTAAATGCTCTTGTGGCACTAAGATATCAGCAATAACTATCGGCTCACGAATTTCATCAATTGAGCCCACATCAGGTAATAAAGATGGGTTTTCAATCTTCAGCACTTCGCCTTTACGCGTAAGCACTTCAAACACTACTGTTGGAGCTGTTGTAATTAAATCAAGATCGTATTCTCGTTCAAGCCGTTCTTGAATAATTTCCATATGCAATAAACCAAGGAAACCACAGCGAAAACCAAAACCTAATGCTTGCGAACTTTCTGGCTCAAAAAATAATGATGCATCATTTAAGCGTAATTTTGCTAATGCTTCGCGGAATGCTTCGAAATCATCGGAGCTAACAGGGAAAATCCCGGCATACACCTGAGGTGTCACAGACTTAAAGCCAGGCAGCATTTCTGTCGCGCCATGATGAACATGAGTCAAGGTATCACCAACAGGCGCACCATTAATGTCTTTTACACCTGAAATGATATAACCCACTTCACCACAGTAAAGTGCTTGATGTTCATTACGTTTTGGCGTAAAGACCCCTAGCTGCTCAACTTGATATTCTTGGCCAGTAGACATTACTTTAATTTTGTCACGTTTTTTGATACTTCCTTGCATAATACGTACAAGAGAAATAACACCCACATAGCTATCAAACCAAGAGTCGATGATCAGTGCTTTTAATTCACCATCAGGATCGCCTATTGGTGCAGGAACTCGTTCCACCAAACTTTCTAATAAGTCTTCTATACCAAGGCCTGTCTTGGCACTACAACGCACTGCATCAACAGCATCGACGCCAATAATATCTTCAATTTCTTGTGAAACTTGCTCAGGTTCAGCAGAGGGAAGATCTATTTTATTAAGTACCGGTATAACCTCCAGACCCAGTTCAATTGCGGTATAGCAGTTAGCTACGCTTTGTGCTTCTACACCCTGCGCAGCATCTACAACCAATAAGGCACCTTCGCAAGCCGCTAGGGAACGAGACACTTCATACGAAAAATCAACATGCCCTGGCGTATCAATAAAGTTTAAATGGTATATCTCGCCATTGCGTGCCTTATAATCTAAGGACACACATTGTGCTTTAATAGTAATGCCCCGTTCTTTTTCAATATCCATTGAATCAAGTACTTGAGCTGACATTTCGCGATCTGTAAGACCGCCACACACTTGGATAAAACGATCAGCAATTGTAGACTTACCATGATCAATATGTGCAATGATTGAGAAGTTACGGATATGATCCATAAAAATTAAATAACCTTAAATTAGCAGTAAAAATCGATCCAAATAAACATCTCGACCGATTTTATAAAATATAACTGCTAGATTTTACGGCAAAACAACGTAGCTGTCGTGCCTTATAAAGCTAATGTTTAGTTTTCATCATTATTAATACGCAAAGCTAGGAATGTAGCGCCCTTGCCTCGTTGTATTAACACAGGAACAGCTTTGTTTAACGGTAACTCTTTGGCCAAATCTAAAAAGTGTTTTGCATTCATAAGTTTTTGATTATTCATGCTCATCAAAACATCACCAGGTCTAATTCCTGACTGCGCTGCGGCACCTTGTTCAACATTTACTACAAATACGCCTCCTTTTTCAATACCAAGTTGTTCACGTTGGTCATTGTCTAAGTCTGCTACCTCTACTGCTAATCTCTCATCAATTAATCGACCTGCACCTGTTTTCGTATCTAATTCAGCTAATTTTTCACTTTCGGGTAACTCTTCAACTGCGACCTTAATAGTCTGGTGTTTATTATTTCTCATTATAATGACAGGAACAGACTTGCCTATTGCTGAGCGCCCAACAATCGGTGGTAAATCAGATGACATTCCTACTTTTTTACCATTGAACTTTAATATAACGTCACCAGCTTCAAATCCTGCTTTGGATGCTGGACTGTCAGGAAGCACTTTTGAAATTAAAGCTCCATGAGGTTTCTTTAGTCCAAATGACTCGGCTAATTCACGGGTAACATCTTGAATAACCACTCCTAACCAACCACGGCTGACATATCCTTGTGATTTTATTTGATCAACCACATTCATTACTACATCCATTGGAATGGCAAATGAAACCCCCATAAAACCACCCGTTCGGCTGTAAATCTGAGAGTTAATTCCAATGACTTCACCCTCTAAGTTAAACAATGGCCCGCCTGAATTACCTGGATTTATTGCCACGTCCGTTTGAATAAAGGGTACATAACTATCACTTGGTAAACTGCGTCCTAGTGCGCTGACAATACCTGCGGTAGCTGAGTGATCAAAACCAAAAGGAGAGCCTATAGCTAACACCCATTCGCCGACTTTTAAATTAGTAGAGTCACCCAGTTTGACGGTTTTAAGTCCGGTTGCTTCCACTTTGAGTAAAGCCACATCACTACGTTCATCACTACCTAACACTTTAGCTTCTAATTCATTGCGGTCACTAAAGCGAACAATAATTTCATCGGCATCTTTTATCACATGATGGTTGGTCAAAATATACCCATCTGATGAAAGAACAAAACCAGAACCTAAAGAATGTGCTTCATAAGGTTGAGGTCGACGGCCGGGCTGATTAAAGAAGTGTTTAAACAGTTCATCAAATGGTGTCCCCTCAGGCATTTGTAAGCCTTGTGGCAACTGAACCTGTTTCTCTTTACGTGCTCTGGTCGTGGTACTGATATTAACGACTGCAGCACCATTATCAGCCACCAGCTCAGTAAACTCAGGCAATGCTCCAGCATATACACTATAACTGAATAATAGGCCGACAAAGGCCATCGATAAGCGAGTCAAAAATGTACTCTGTTTCATTGTTTATTCCTCTACAATTTTTGCTTTAAAGCGATCTTGTTTGGTGCTTAATCGTTTCTTAACCAACAAAAAACCGATAAATAGACCGCTTAATCCAACAAGAATTTCCATTACGTTACTAAAATTTAACCATTGAGCCGTTGCTGCAAATACAAACATTAAAATTAGTGGCAAAATGTACATTAAAAAAGCGCCTTGCAATAATGCATCTTCAGGAATAGCAAGTTGCACTTGTTCGCCGATAAATACGTCATGTGTTTTTTTTACAGCAATGCGTGAGAATCTTTTTCCAACATGTTTTGCTAATAATCCCGTTCCGCATCCTTGTTTCAATTGGCAAGCACCACATGTTGATTGGCGTTCAGCTTCGAGCCAAACAGTATCATCATCACAACTTACAACCTTGGCTGATTGCTCTATCACGAGTCACCAGTAATATACTGAATTGATCTACCAACCTTTTCTACTGTAATAGCTGGCACTTCGCCAACGACAGTGACAAAGTGACCACTGATAATAGTTCCGAAGGCATTAACAATGCCTTTACGTGAACGTCCATGAAGATGACCATGTTGTGCTCGAATTTTCTCAATAAATACTGATATCGAATTTAAGCCATCGCTATAAACACGTTGCTCAATTGGCGCACCATTCTTAGCCTTGAAACGATTTTTTTTTGTCACCAGCTTAAATCCCTCTGGCAAAAAGTCAAAGTGCCATAGTGATTCATTGTTAGCCATCGCGATGGTATAACGTTTCATGTGTTGCTCTTTTCGATTCCAGGTCATCTCATTACCTTGAATTTGAGGCTTGAGTAATTCATCAGGAATATCTATATTCATTTTTACTGATGAAAATGCAAAAGTCTCCAGTATATCGCCCACTTCATTAATAAGATTAGCCTGCAATAATAAGTCATTATCCTTATCAAACCATAAACTATAGCCATAGCGATAATTATCAATAGGTTTCATCAATAACTCTTGTGCATGGTGTTCAGCAACACGCTCTTGCTGTCCCTGACTCAACTGATAGTAATCAGATGCATTACTTAGCATACGTAACAAATCAGCTGGAAAACCGCGCCCTAGCGGCCGATGATTTTCTTGTACGCGCTTTCCTTCTGGATACACGCAAGTAACCATATCGTTATTGCGTATTACTTCTCTCGTTACGCCACTCAGTGAGACTAGTCGTTCAACTTCACCGTGTTGATCTGCATGATGAATTATCCTAATCGACTGCAGTTTATTTCCGGATTGATATGAAAAAATGCCATCATAATTCAGTTGCTTAGCAACAATGCCTAATCGTTCAAGCGTTTTGACTGCATCACTTTCCGCATAGGCCGTTACATTTAGGAATACTAACGTAACTGTTAGCAATAGATGCCAGACAGACTTCATTACTTATTGCCCCACATCATAAGAAACAACCCGTGCATAAGAAAACACACCTGGGGCTCCTGTATATTCATTATGGTCGACCAAATAAGTATTAAGTCGTTGCTCAATATCTTGTTCACCAATAGTCCATCGCTTACCATTCTGCTCCGCAATAACTGGCTGTACATTCTCTGCTACAGCTAACTGCGCACGAGGCACTAATTGCGTGTCTGGTTGATTCATGACACCAACAACGGCAAGTGCACCAATTGAGGCGGCAACCGCTAAGCTTGCTGCTTGTTTCCATATTTGTTGGGGGAAAGCAATAATCTTTGCCGTTGGAGGTTTTAATGAATAGCTAGGCTCATCTCTCAACCGTTGTGATATAAGCCCCGTTAGATCATTATTTTGTGGGCCTACACTATGGCCATGCAAAATATCGCTAGCATGTTGATAACTTAGCCACTGCTGTTTAAGTTGCTCATCTGAGTGAATTAAAATCAAGGCTTTCTCTAACTCTTCACCTTGTAATTCGTCGTCAACTAACGCAGACAATAGTTCATTAGGATTGACTGTCATTGTTGTTCCCCTTCATTCATTGTTTCTTGTATTTTTTGCTCTATTGCCCCACGTGCACGGAAGATCCGTGAACGTACAGTACCAATTGGGCAATCCATTACCTGTGAAATTTCCTCATAGCTCATGCCATCTAACTCTCGCAACTTTATTGCTGTTGCAGTATCTTCAGGTAAACTTTCAATAGCCTGATGTATGACATGTTGGAGTTCATCACTAACCAATTTACTTTCTGGCGTTTCAAACTCTTTCAATTCCGGTGCATCGTAATAATTGGTCGCATCCATCGCATCAACATCCATCGCTGGCGGCCTTCTAGCCTTTGCCGTTAAATAGTTTTTTGCTGTATTAATCGCGATTCGATACAGCCACGTATAAAATGCACTATCACCCCGAAAATTAGGAATAGCACGATATGCTTTAATGAATGCTTCTTGCGCTACATCTAAAGCCTCAACGGGATCGTGCACAAAGCCAGTAATAACATGTACTATCCGTTGCTGATATTTCATTATCAACACATCAAATGCCTTTTTATCCCCTGCTTGCACGCGCTGTACTAGCTCTAAATCCACACTCATCCTTTTACCCGGCTTGCTCCGAACTGCCGGAGATTATGTTTTATTGTTACCTGATTGACCATAATGAGTTAACTTTGTTCCTTAAACAGTGCAAAATAACGTTACTTTATTTAAAGTATATAGCGTAATGACTTATAAATATCACTTTGACGTTCTTATTATTGGCAGCGGTGCAGCAGGTTTAACGCATGCCTTACATTTAGCTGATGATGCTCAAGTCGCAGTCTTATCTAAAGATCAACTTGAAGAAGGTGCTTCGCTTTATGCCCAAGGTGGTATCTCTGTTGTATTAGATCAAGCGGACTCATTACAGTCCCATATTGATGATACTTTAATTGCTGGTGCTGGCTTATGTGATTCGGATGCAGTCCGTTTCACTGTTGAGCATGCTCGTGACAGTGTCGAATGGCTAATAGAACAGGGGGTATCATTTACTAAAGATGGCATTACCTCTGAAACCTATCATCTAACAAAAGAGGGTGGTCATAGTCATCGTCGCATCATTCACTCTGCCGATGCAACAGGGCGAGAAGTTGAAACCACACTATTAGCTAAAGTCAAAGCTCACACTAATATTCACTTATTTCCTTACCATATCGGTATCGACTTAATCACTAGCCGCAAACAGTTAGGGCAACAAGACAATAATTGCCTAGGTTGCTATGCTTTAGATATCAAAACAGATACACCTCGTACATTTACTGCTCCTGTCACTGTTTTGGCAACAGGCGGCGCTGGGAAAGTCTACCTTTATACCAGTAATCCTGATGTTTCTACCGGCGATGGTACTGTCTCTTATACACATCTGACGCTGC
>CAJXPP010000105.1 GCA_913058195.1 uncultured Gammaproteobacteria bacterium
ACGAGATCATGCCTAGTCTCGTGGGCTCGGAGATGTGTATAAGAGACAGGAATAGTATTTGCCACATCGCCACCTCCATCTGTAGCTGACACATTAGCTTGTAATGCTACCGAAGAATCACCATTGTTATCATCAATTGGTCCTAAAACACTAACTGCATACTCACCCTCTAAAAGCCCATCAATCGTCAATACTTCACCATCATCTGTTGAGCCAACTATTTGATCATTGTGATTATCATTATCAGTATCACGTGCTGTGAACTCAATTGCTTTCCCATTAGATGTTAGAACGCCATCCAACACAATATTTTCACTTAATGAAAAATCAATTGTTCCAGGAGTATCATTTCCAAAATCTACAGAGTTAACAACATCACCTGACACGGTAACCTTTGTCCAATCAACATTAGTATTAACATCATTATAATCACCATCACCACTTGGTATCTGTAAGTCTTCCCAGTTTTGGTTGCCAGCTAAATTATTATCTACCAGATGATCTTGACCATCCTTATTTAGAGCTGCATCATCAAATAATACATGGGAGCCTGAACCTCGTATAGGTGTTTCTCCAGAAAATGCTTGCCATTGCCCCTCCTCTGTTGTGGCTACTTCATTACCTGAGTTATTGACATATTTAAAAGTAACATCCGTCGAATCACTGAGAAACTTATTTTTTCCATCTCCATTAGGTATAATAAAATACCCTATTTGCTCCATATCATAACCTGTTACTGTTTTGGCATCAGTAAAGCCACCATGTCTAAAATGCACATCATCTTCAACAATGACACCTATAGTTGGGCTCTCTGAGATTACATTACCTTCAGCATCTAATGTTTTAACATAATAACCATAACTATTATGATACCCGGCAGAACTGACTTCATCATTATTTACAATCGTAAATTCAGAAGAGTCATCTTTCGACTCACCCACAATTATATTTGGAGCATCATTTGTATCAAGGGCTTCTGCTGCAGGTAGAAATAATCCTTCTTCAATGTCCTCACCAACTGGTCCCACCGAAGAAAAACTTGTCTCAAAACCTGATTCAGGAGTAACAATAGGTTGCTCATGAAGCACTTGAATATTAGAAGAACCTTCATTCCCTGTAGGCTGTGTTCCTGCATTTGCAGCAGTTGGTTCGGCTTCATTTGTCGGATCAGTACCATCTGCTATTGCTTCTTGTAAGGCGGCAATATCTTGCTCTTTACTTGCTTGCAGAGGATCAAAAGTTTCACTGTCTAGTACAGCTTGAGAGTTTTGAGGAAGAGCCATAACACTGCCATCAACAAACTCTATTTCAACGGCACCTGTTGCACCTGTAGTAATAACTTGGTCGGCAAAAACTTTATCTCCAACCTTTAATGACTGAGGGCCGTCCGGAGTAATAAGCTCTACTTTACCAATAATTACTTTAATTTCACCAATTTGTGTCGCCATGAGAACTCCGATAACCCTACTTAAATATAGCTATATTCTATGAGAAAAAACGTACGATTAATATCGTACCTTAGTACTACGCTAATCTTTACAATAAATAATGCCAAAAAAATTACTTTAAAAGGGATGTTAAAACTTTCATACAGTAATTGTTTAGGTTCTTCGCCTTCTCTTCAGTTTCAGCCTCCGTATAACAACGAAACTCAGGTGCATTGCCTGATGGTCGTAAATGAACTATATCTTGGGTATCAAATGTTATACGTAAACCATCAGTTTTATCGAGACTAACCGGACTAGAACAGCCGCTAAATTGTGCTTTTATATTACACAAGCTTTTTTCTAGTGAGCCTGAAACTAATTCAGCGATGAACTGCTTACTTAGATTTGTTGGGAAATTCTTAATTCTATCACTGAAAGTATAGCGTTTCGGTAATCTATCTAATAATTCCGATATTCTTAGGCCTTGTCGCTTTGCTAGTAATATAACAGCTAAAGGCACTATCGCTGCATCACGAGTTGGTAAAGCAGCTAATAACTTCCCTTCACACTCTATGCCTGTCTGCTGTAAAAAACCACCATTAGCCTCGTAACCCACCACACAGCTATTAGATTCAGCTGCTTTTTGCATTGCCTCAATAACATAAGGAGACCCAATTTTAGTTCGAATTACATTATCAAAATAATGTGACTTTTCAACAACCGTATTGCTGCTGACTGGCGTAATAACAGTTGTAGCATCGAGGTATTGTGCACATAACACTCCCGCAATATCACCTCTAAGCCATTTACCTGTCTCATCACTAATTAATGGTCGATCCCCATCACCATCAGTAGATACAATACAATCAAAGTTATAATCTTCACTCCATTGTTTTGCAAGCTCTACATCTTCTATTCTTATTGCTTCAGTATCAACAGCAATAAATTGGTCTGTTCGACCTAACGATGTCACATCAGCACCTAAACTTTGAAATATCTCTTTGAAACAATCTCTTGATACAGACGAGTGTTCATAAAGTCCGATTTTAACGCCCTGTAAACTTTGCTTAGGGAAAAAGTTTACAAACCGTTGTATATAGTGAGACTTCGCGCCACCATCCAATTCTAATAAGTAATTAGTCTGATGTAGCTGACCTTCATCAGAAAATAACTCACTAGGAATAGTTATTTTCTGCGCTCGAATTCCTTCTTCATCAGGTTTCAATATTTCACCTAACGGCGTATTAAATTTAATTCCGTTACGATCATCTGGAATATGACTACCTGTTACCATGATTGTTGGTATTTTTTGGTATAAACCATACAATGCAATTGCAGGTGAGGGAATATTGCCATAATTGATTGGCTCAAATCCCAAACCTTTACATGCAGCCGCCACCGCATTCATTATCCTAGGTGTACTTGATCTTAGATCACCAGCAATGCCAACTTTTCCACCTAAAAAAAGCAGTTTATTCTCAGTCAAATACTGTAAAAACCCAGCCACATAAGCGAAGCAAACCTCATCAGTCATATCCTTAACAAGCCCACGCACACCACTTGTGCCAAACTGTACGCCACTGCTGCTCATCAATTCATTTATTTTTATTGTCATATCAATTAATTATTCTAATCACTACCAAATAGGTCTCGGGTATACACTTTTTCTGCCACATCACTAATTTCGTCAACTAAACGATTCGAAACAATAACATCACTGATATTTTTAAATTCTTGTAAATCCTTAATGACTTTTGAATTATAAAAAAGCGCTTCATCTAATACCGGTTCATAAACAACAACCTCAATACCTTTGGCTTTTATTCGCTTCATAATCCCTTGAATAGATGATGCCCTGAAATTATCAGAACCACTTTTCATAATTAGGCGATATATGCCCACCACTTTCGGTTGCATCTTAACAATCGATTCTGCAATATGGTCTTTACGCGTCGTATTAGCATCGACTATGGCAGCGATAATACTATTCGGTACATCTTGATAATTAGCACGAAGTTGCTTGGTATCTTTAGGCAAACAGTAACCACCATAACCAAATGAAGGATTATTATAGTGGTCACCAATTCGAGGGTCTAAACACACACCTTTAATAATTTCTTTGCTATTTAAGCCATGGACTTCGGCATAGGTATCTAATTCATTAAAATAGGCGACACGCATAGCTAAATAAGTATTGGAAAATAATTTAACTGCTTCAGCTTCTGTAGACTCAGTAAATAGAATCTCAATATCTTGTTTAATTGCCCCTCCCGCTAGCAGGTCAGCAAACAGTTTCGCTCTATCAGAGTGCTCCCCAATAATAATTCGAGAGGGGTATAAATTATCAAATAAGGCTTTACCTTCACGTAAAAATTCAGGTGAAAAAATAATATTATCACAGCCAAATTTCTGTTTTATTTTCGAGGTATAACCAACTGGAACTGTAGATTTAAGTATCATCACTGCATCAGGATTAATATCCATAACGTCTTTAATCACAGCTTCAACTGAGCTTGTATTGAAATAATTTGTTTTAGAATCATAATCTGTCGGCGTTGCTATAATCACAAAATCAGCACCGATATATGCTTCATTTTTTTCAAGCGTTGCACGAAGATTAAGTTGTTTATTTGCTAAAAAATCTTCTATTTCAGTATCACTAATCGGTGACTTTTTATCATTAATCATTGCAACTTTATCAGCCATAAGATCTAATGCTACAACTTCATTATGCTGTGCCAGTAACACCGCATTTGAAAGTCCAACATAACCAGTTCCTGCTATTGCAATCTTCATTTTCACACCTATTAATTTTTTAAAGTAGACTTATTTAAGCTGATAACTGCCATCTTGCACATGTTGGCACCAATCCTGATTATCTAAATACCACTGAACCGTTTTTCTTATTCCACTGTCAAACGTTTCTTGTGGTGTCCAATTTAATTCGTTTGCTATTTTCGTTGCATCTATTGCATAACGTACATCATGCCCCGCTCTATCTGTTACAAAGGTAATCAAGTCTTGGTACTGATTAATTCCTTCCGGCTTATTCGGGGCTAATTCTTCTAATAATTCACAGATAGTTTTCACAACATCTATATTTTGCTTTTCATTGTGGCCACCAATATTGTAGGTTTCTGCAACTTCACCGGTGGTCGCGACTAATACTAGTGCTCTGGCATGATCTTCTACATATAGCCAATCACGTATCTGATTACCTTTACCGTATACGGGTAACGGTTTTCCTTGAAGGGCATTAAGAATCACAAGTGGAATCAACTTTTCAGGAAAGTGAAATGGTCCGTAGTTATTTGAACAATTTGTTACCAGTGTTGGCAAATTGAATGTGCGATTCCATGATCTCACTAAATGGTCTGAACTTGCTTTGGATGCTGAATATGGTGAGCTCGGTGCATACGGCGTAGTTTCAGTAAATAAATCGTCTGTACCTTCAAGGTCACCGTACACTTCATCGGTAGAAATATGGTGGAAACGAAACCCTACCTTCTTATCACCTTTAAGTTGTGTCCAATACGTTCTTGTTTGTTCGAGTAGGTTATAAGTACCCACAATATTAGTTTGAATAAAGTCTCCAGGACCATCAATTGAACGGTCAACATGCGATTCAGCCGCAAGGTGCATAATAATATCTGGTTGATATTGTGCAAGTACGCGGGCTATTTCATCAGCATCACAAATATCGACTTGCTCAAAATAATAGCGTTGGTTATCTTTAATTGATGTGAGCGACTCTAGATTGCCAGCATACGTGAGTTTATCGACATTGATAACCGTGTGTTGAGTGTCATTAATTAGGTGTCTAATAACAGCTGAACCGATAAACCCTGCGCCGCCAGTTACAAGTATAGTTTTCATTTTTCTAAATCCTGTAATCCAATTAAGCATTGTCTCAAGCTGTCTTTCCAGTAAGGAATATTCAGATTGTATGTTTGTTTAATTTTAGCTTTATTTAATACGCTGTAATAAGGTCGTTTCGCAGGTGTTGGATAATCTTTCGTTTCGATAGGAAATACATCGCAGTGAATACCATTTAATTCAAAAATTGCTTTCGAGAAGTCATACCAACTACACACGCCTTCATTACTAAAGTGAACAATATCAGTTTTAAACGAGACTTGATTGAAGTGATCGCTTTGAACAATACTCATAATCGCTTGAGCTAAGTCTTTAGCGTAGGTAGGCGTGCCAACCTGGTCGAAAATGACATTGATTTCATCCCGTGCCTTGCCCAATTTAAGCATTGTTTTAACAAAATTATTACCATATTCTGAATAGACCCAACTAGTACGAATGATTATTGCATTGGTTTTTAGGCCGTTTTGTATGGCTTGTTCACCGCTGAGTTTAGTCCTGCCATATACACCTTGCGGCTCAACGTCATCGGCTTCAATGTATGGTCGACATTGTTTTCCATTAAACACATAATCAGTTGAAATATGAATGAGTTTGCTATCATATTGTTTAGCGATGTTCGCGAGTTGTTGAACAGCAAGGTGATTGATTTTATTTGCAAGCTCTACTTCTGTTTCAGCTTTATCAACGGCAGTGTGAGCGGCACAGTTAATAATTATATCAAAGCTATTTTGTTGAAAGAAATCCTTAATGCTATGTGTTTCACTCAAATCAAGTTGCTGTCGATCAGCAAACACAACTTCACAATTTGGATAGTCGCGGGCAATTGCTTTAAGTGATTGGCCTAGCTGACCAGTACTACCAGTGACTAAGATAGTTTTACTATTTGTCATAGTAGTTTTGCTTATAGTCAAAACAGTCTTCTAATGCTGAAAATGAGGGTTGCTTGGTATCTTTATCGGATAATAACAATAGCTCCGTGTCTAACTGCCAATCAATTTTAAGTGCTTTATCATCGAACGCGAGCCCACGATCACATTCAGGTGAGTAATAGTTATCAACTTTATAAGCAAAGGTGGCTGTATCAGTTAGAACAACAAATCCATGGGCAAAGCCTCTTGGAACGAATAGTTGTTTTTTATTGTCACCAGATAATTCAATGGCAACATATTGGCCAAAGAAAGGACTACCCTGTCGAATATCAACAGCCACATCCAATACGGCACCTTCGATTACACGCACAAGCTTACTTTGTGCATGAGGTGCTAATTGAAAATGAAGTCCTCGTAATACCCCCTTACTCGATTTAGATTCATTATCTTGTACAAAATTAACCTTGTAGCCTAGAGCCTGTTCAAGCTTATCTTGTCTGTATGTTTCAATAAAATAACCACGGTGGTCACCATGGACTTTAGGGTCAATGACGAAGACATCGGGTATAGATTGAGGAGTATATTGCACGATTAAAAGCCTTCTTCAGCCCGTTTAATTAAATACTGGCCATATTGATTTTTGAGTAAAGGTTGAGCTAACTCTATTAGTTGTTGTTTTGAGATATAACCTTGTTCAAAGGCAATTTCCTCAATACAGGCTACTTTTAGACCTTGGCGTTTTTCAATGGTTTCAATAAATTGGGCTGCCTCTAAAAGACTTTCGTGCGTACCTGTATCTAACCATGCATAACCACGGCCCATTAGTTCTACTTTCAGTCGCTGCTCAGATAGATAGGCTTGGTTAACAGAGGTGATTTCTAATTCACCACGATGGGAAGGTATAATAGTTTTTGCTTTTTTAATCACATCATTCGGATAGAAATACAAACCGGTAACCGCATAGTTACTTTTGGGAACAGTTGGTTTTTCTTCAATACTAATGACATTACCAAGCTTATCAAATTCAGCCACACCATAACGTTCAGGATCGGTTACATGATAACCAAATACAGTGGCTTTGTTTTCCGTTTGAGCATTGGTAACTGCTGTCGCAAGCAAGGAGGTTAAATCATGACCATGATAAATATTATCTCCTAATACTAAACATACATCATCATTACCAATAAAGCTTTCACCTAGAATAAAAGCTGTCTCTTATACACATCTCCGAGCCCACGAGACTAGGCATGATCTC
>CAJXPP010000106.1 GCA_913058195.1 uncultured Gammaproteobacteria bacterium
ACGAGATCATGCCTAGTCTCGTGGGCTCGGAGATGTGTATAAGAGACAGATCCTAATCCTGAATCAATGGCTAACGATTTAGATCAAAACTGGGAAGTATTGGCTGAGCCAGTCCAAACAGTTATGCGCCGTTACGGTATTGAAAACCCGTATGAAATACTAAAGGAGCTGACCCGTGGTCGTCGTGTAAACAAAGGCATTATGCTTGAGTTTATTAACGGTCTAGAGTTACCAGAAGAGGCAAAAGAAAGTTTACGTCAACTAACGCCAGCTAATTATATTGGTAACGCAGCTGAACAAGCACGTAACTGTTAGACATACCTAATGAATGATTCATCCTATCCTCAATCGAAATCAGAACTGCTTCGTTTTGAGGGTCGGGATGAAGCACAAGCAATTGCTCTACTTATGGCCCAGCAAGCCAAGCGACAAATATGTATTCTAGGTCGCGATATTGACCACGCCTTATTTGATAAGCAAGAGTTTGTTGACTGCATTAGTGATTTAGCACGCCGAAGTCCAACAACACAAGTTCGTATCCTCGTACATGATACAAGGCTTAACCAACAAAATGGTCACCGGCTTATTCCTTTAGCACAGCATTTAACCAGTTCTATTCATATTCATAACACAGCAAAACAACACCGTGACTTACAAACAACACAATTACTAGTTGATGACTTTGCCTATTTAAGCTGCCCCCGTGCAGCACAATACGACGGTTATGCAAATTTATACGATCGTCTAGAGGTTCGTCAGCTTCAACAGAAGTTTGATGAGCTATGGCAACAAAGTAGTCCTGATATTACTGTGAGGCGTTTAGACCTATGAAGCTTATTACTGTCGTACTTATTTGCTTATTTACTACTGTTGTCTTAGCTGAGCAGAGAATAGAAACGATTCAGCTAAATCATAGGCTCGCTTCAGAAGTTCTCCCAGAAGTACAAGCATTTTTATCTAAAGATGCAACTGCTCGAGCCTATAATGAGTTAATCATTATCAAAGCTGATACGCATGTCATTGACGATATAAAACAATTAATTAATAAGTTAGATACGCCACCTCAACGAATAAGAGTTAGTCTTTTAAAGACTGACGAAGTATTAACGGAACAGCAACGAAACCAAGTTTCAGCTGAACTAGAATTCAACGATGACACTGCATCAGGTGTAGTTTCATTAAGACGCTGGTCGACTAATGAGTCACAAAATAAAGAACGTAATTTCCAAGCTCAAGGCATAGCTGGCAAACCCATACTTATCATGGTGGGACAAGAGATTCCTCAGCATGAACAGTATCTCTATTTTAGCCAATTTGGTGGTGTAGAAATTCAGTCAAATACATCTTATCTCAGCTTGCAAAATGGCTTTCAAGCAGTCGCAACAATATTACCTAATAACCAAGTTATTATTGATATTCACCCTAATTTTTCTAGCTTAAGTCCTCGCAGTGGCACAATCAATCGAAGTGATGTTATTAGCACTATTACAGGTGCTGCAGGATCTTGGATAGAACTTGGTCAGCTCGATAATGAAAAAAACCTCGAAAAACAAAGTTCGACCAGTTACCATACCCACCGCCTGCAGCAACAATCTATCTACATTAAAGTAGATCAATTATAAAGAGACATCATGGACATTAAACAAGCAATCGTCAGCCGCCGTTCAGTCAAACACTACGATCCAGACCATGTTATGACTGAAGCAGAAATCGAAGAGTTAATGCAATATGCAATCCTCTCACCGACTGCATTTAATATCCAACACTGGCGTTTTATCCAAGTAGAAGATAAAGACAAGCGCCAACAAATACAAGATGTTAGCTGGGGCCAAACTCAAGTCACTGAAGCATCGTTATTACTCATTTTATGTGCGGACCTAAATGCCTGGGAAAAACAACCCGAACGCTATTGGGCTGATGCGCCAGAAGAGGTTCAAGGCTTTTTATTACCCGCTATAGAAAACTATTACGCTAATCATCATCAAGGTCAACGCGATGAATGTATGCGTTCTAGTAGTATTGCTGCTATGAATATTATGCTGATGGCAAAAGGTATGGGCTACGACAGTTGCCCAATGGATGGCTTTGACTTTGATCAAGTTGCTAAAATTATAAACCTACCACACGATCACATTATCACTATGATGATTACTGTCGGTAAAAAGAAAGTTGATGCGCGACCTCGTGCAGGACAGTTACCACTAAACGAAGTATTTTTTAAAAATAGCTTCTAGGCAACTTCATAGCGGCGGTATTCAGGTAACCAGAAGTTCTGGCTGATAGCGCTCTCTATGTCTTGATTAGTAACCTGTTCAGCGAAACCCTGTTGTTGAGCTTGCTTGATAATAGCCATGGCCATCTTTTTGCTTAGCTCAGCAATATCAGACAAAGCCGGTAATAAAGCCCCTTCCCCTGTTTGCACTACCGGTGAAGATGCTGCTAATACTTCACTTGCTACAATTAACATTTCTTCTGTAATTTGACTTATTTTTCCTGCGACTACCGCTAAGCCAAAAGCTGGGAAAATATAGCTATTATTACATTGCGGGATATTATATGTTTTTCCATTATATTCAATGGGTTCAAATGGACTACCTGTGGCAATAATTGCTTGGCCTTGTGTCCATTCAAGTAATTGTTTTGGTGTTGCTTCAATCTTTTTAGATGGGTTACTCAGTGGAAATATAATGGGCTGATCACACGAAGATAACATCGTTTTAATAACTGTTTCGGTGAATAATCCGGGCTGACCTGACACGCCAACTAATACCGTTGGTTTTGCAAACTGTACTACTTCATGCAATGTTGCGAAATCACCTTCACATTGCAATGTAGCTATATTAGCCTGTTTTTGAGTTAAACCTTTTTGGAAGTCTAATACTGAAGGCATCTCATCAGTTATTAAGCCATAACGATCAACCATAAAGATTTGGCTTCTCGCCTGTTGCTCACTAATCCCTTCTGAACACATTTGAGCAACGATTTGTTCAGCGATTCCACAACCTGCAGAACCAGCACCGAGGAATACAACTCGTTGAGTGCTTAGCATTTCACCTTTTGATTTACACGCAGCTAATAAGGTACCAACTGTTACAGCCGCCGTACCCTGAATATCATCATTAAAGCAACAAATTTTATCTTGGTAACGCTGTAATAATGGCATAGCATTAGTTTGGTTGAAATCTTCAAACTGTAATAACACTTTGGGCCAACGCTTTTTGACTGCTGAAATAAATAATTCTAAAAACGCATCATATTCTGCTTGCTCAATACGTTTATGCTGCCAGCCCATATAAAGCGGATCATTTAATAGGTCCTGATTATTGGTGCCAACATCTAGCATAATGGGTAATGTGTAAGCAGGACTAATCCCACCACAAGTGGTATATAAGGAAAGCTTTCCGATTGGAATCCCCATCCCACCGATACCTTGATCTCCTAAGCCAAGAATACGACTACCATCAGTTACAACAATGACTTTTATATTCTGCTTAGTCACATTAGCAAGCATGGCATCAATATTATGACGATCTAGATAATTTATAAATAAGCCTCGATTACGTCGGTATATTTCAGAAAAACGTTCGCATGCATCTCCCACTGTTGGCGTATAGATGATTGGCATCATTTCTTCTATATGATCTTGCACTAAACGATAAAACAAGGTTTCATTACTATCTTGCGTCGCACGAAGAAAGATATGTTTATTAATCGCTTCATCAAAACTTGAATATTGCTGATATGCTCGTTTTACTTGCTTATCCATTGTTTCATATTGATTGGGTAGCAAACCTGTTAATTTAAAATCACGACGTTCTTGTTCATCAAATGCAGTGCCTTTATTCAATAAAGACATATTTAGTAAGCTTGGGCCAGAATAAGATAACTTAATAGGTTTTTTTGTCTTTTCAGTTGACATAGTCAATCCTTATTTAAGTGCCAGTTTTACTGGTTTGAATGAACGCCGATGAATAGGTGTGACACCTAAATCAATCAATGCTTGTTGATGTTGCTTAGTAGGATAACCTTTATGTTTAGCTAGACCATAGCCTGGATATAATTTATCCATTTGTTCCATTTCTTTATCACGTGCAACCTTAGCTATAATTGATGCTGCAGCAATAGCAGGCTCAGATTGATCGCCTTTAATAATCGTTGTCACCGTACAGTCTAATTTTGGCGCCTTATTACCATCAACTAAAGCATGAGTTGGCTTAATACTTAAACCTTCAACTGCACGTGCCATAGCAACAAGCGTCGCTTGTAAAATATTTATTTGATCAATTTCATCAGGTTCTGAGCGGCCAAGAGACCATGCTAATGCACGCTCTTTAATAATGGGTACTAAGGCTTCTCGACGCTTTTCAGTCAACTTCTTAGAATCGTTCAGTCCTTCAATTGGATTGTTTGGATCTAGAATGACGGCAGCAGTTACAACCGGGCCGGCTAAAGGTCCCCGCCCAACTTCATCAATACCTACAATATACTCTGTCAAGACTTATTCAGCATTGTAATAACAAGTTGGGCAATATTATCAGCGCCGCCGGTAGGCCCAAGTGCCGACAATACTTGTTTACGTAGTTTCTCAGCATTCTCTTTGCTATTAGCTTCGCTTAATAAAGATACTAATTCTTTATCTAAACGCTCCGCCGTTACCTCATCTTGCAGCAGTTCCATCACAACAGGTTTGCCCGTGACAATATTACATAAGCCAACATAGGGAATGCGTACTAAGTGTTTTAGAATACGGTAGCTTATTGGTGCTACTCGATAAGTTATAAAATGTGGCACACCTAATAAAGCAATTTCTAATGTGACAGTTCCAGAGGCAGCAACGATAGCATCACAGGCTGAAGTTAATTGATAGAAGTCGTCTTCCACTACTTTCACTGGCACGTCGCTTTGCTTAATGATCGTTTCAATAAATGTCGAATCCAAACCAGATGCTACAGGCAATACAATATCTACTTTATTATGTGTTTTTTGTATTCGTTTTGCAGCATCAAGCATAACAGGTAATAAGGCTTCAACTTCACTACGCCGGCTTCCTGGAAAAAGCCCCAAAACACGGCGATTTAACTTGAAGCCCATTTTAATTTTTGCTTGCTTTGTAGTCAGTGTTTTTTGGACAGCGTCAACCAGTGGATGACCTACACAAGTTACTGGCACTCCTGCTGATTGATAAATAGGTACTTCAAAAGGAAATAACACAGCCATATGATCAACAGACTGTTTAATCGTTTTAACTCTTCCTGCTCGCCATGCCCATACTTTAGGACTGATATAGTAAAGTACTGGAATTCCTAATTGTTTAGCTTGTTTAGCTAATTTAAGATTAAAACCTGGGTAATCAACCAGTATTAATAAATCCGGTTTATCTTCTTTAAGCTTTGCAACAAGCTGATTAAATATCTTCTTAATGTCTCGGTAGCGCTTAAGTACTTCGACTAAGCCCATCACGGCTAATTCAGAAAAATCAACCATGATTTCAGCGCCAGCATCTCGCATTGTGTCACCGCCAATGCCAGTAACCCTAATGTCAGTATCAAGCATTTTTAATGCAGCAATCATTCTCCCTGCATGAGCATCTCCTGATGCCTCTCCAGCAATGACTGTGATATGTTTTTGGATCAAGCCTGATCCTCAACATAGCCGATAAGCTCTAATCCAAATCCTGATAAGCCATTAAGTTTAGTTGGCGTACCAATAACTCTCATCTTACTAACACCTATATCAGATAAGATCTGAGCACCAACACCGAAGGTTCTCAAATCCCAGCCTGATTTAACCGTTGAAGAGGCATCACCACGATCTTGTTGTTGATATAACTCGATTTTAGCCGCCAGTTGTTTATTTTGATCAGGTTGCCGTAATACCACTAACACGCCTTTACCATGTTGCTGAATCCTAGCCATTACTTTATCTAAAGGCCAATGTGTTGATTCACGAGTAGCACCTAATAAATCACCGATAGGGTCCGCCATATGAACACGAACCAAGGTCTCTTCATTTGGTTCAACTTCGCCTAAAACCATTGCTAGGTGTACCTGACCATTTAATGAATCTTGATAACTATATAGCTCAAAATCACCATATTGTGTTGGCATGTGACACTGCGATAACCTTTGCACAGTCATTTCATTTTCTAAACGGTAACTAATTAAGTCTGCTATCGTGCCGATTTTCAAATCATGGAGCTCAGCAAATTTTTCAAGATCAGGCCGACGTGCCATACTGCCATCATCATTTAATATTTCAACGATCACAGCAGAATGATCTTTACCTGCCAATTGAGCTAAATCACATCCAGCTTCTGTATGACCTGCACGTGTTAACACGCCACCTAATTGTGCTTTAAGTGGGAATATATGACCGGGCTGTACAATATCTTCTGGTTTTGCATTTGGATTAACTGCAGCCTGAACTGTTAATGCACGATCTGATGCCGAAATCCCAGTCGTCACACCTTCCGCAGCTTCAATAGACACTGTAAAGTTAGTTGAATAGGCAGCCTGATTATCCGTGACCATCAATGGCAATCGTAGTTGCTTACAACGTTGCTCTGTTAGCGTCAAACAAATCAAACCACGTCCAAAGCGTGCCATAAAGTTAATCGCTTCTGGCGTAATACATTCTGCCGCCATCACTAAATCGCCTTCATTCTCACGATCTTCATCATCAACAATAATAACCATTTTTCCTTGTCTCATCTCATCAAGGATTTCTGCGGTAGTGTTCAATTTCATTATTTTATGAATCCATTTTCTAACAAGGTCTCTCGGGTAATTCCCGTTGTTTGATTAGCCGGTAATAACCGTTCAAGATAACGGGCAATCAAATCCACTTCTAAGTTCACCTTAGTGCCTACTTTGTACGCTTTCATAATTGTTTCTTGCATGGTATGAGGAATTATATTTACCTCAAACCAATTATCAGCCACATTATTAACGGTCAGACTTGTGCCATCGATACAAATAGATCCTTTCTCAGCAATATAACGCTCCAGACCTGCTGGCACTTCAAAACGAAACTGTACTGAGCGTGCTGACTCTTGCATCGAAGTAACTTTACCTAAACCATCAACGTGACCACTGACAATATGTCCACCTAAGCGCTCGCCAACGGCTAGTGCTTTTTCGAGGTTTATCTCTGACCCTATTTGCAAGTTAGCTAAACTCGTGCGTTCGATGCTTTCCCGAGACACATCAAAACTCAAAATAGTATTATCAATGGCAATAACAGTTAAACACACACCATTATTTGCAATACTGTCGCCTAGCTTCACATCAGACAAGTCTAGATCCTGTCTCTTATACACATCTGACGCTGCCGACGATCTACTCTGTGTAGAT
>CAJXPP010000107.1 GCA_913058195.1 uncultured Gammaproteobacteria bacterium
TGCCTAGTCTCGTGGGCTCGGAGATGTGTATAAGAGACAGGCCCTGATGAGTTATTGGCATTCGGTAAAAAACACCTTGCAGTTTACAAAGCACCCAAAGTTATCTATTTAACTCAAGATTTTCCAAGAACAAAAAATGGCAAAATATTAAGGCGAGAAGTTAACCCTGATATCGCAACCTTACGTTCAGGAAAAAAACCATAGAAGAAGTCAGTGTTTCAAACAGGAGATTGATGATACGATTACTGCCATATCCAGTCTGAGATGGCTCATTCAATGATGCGCTGCTCTACTGATAATTTTAGGTGCAGAAATGACTAGTTTAGATTTGAATGAAGAAGAAATGTTGCGTACGGTCTTTTTTATATCTGACCGTACAGGCCTCTCGGCCGAACATTATGGCAAAACTTTATTAGCTCAATTTCCTCAGCAACAATATCAACTTGTAACCTTATCTTTCATTGATACGAGACAAAAGGCGTCTATTGCCAGTAAAAAAATAAAAGACGCATATAGAATCACAGGAAAGCAGCCTATTGTTTTCAGCACATTAGTTGAAGTAGATGGACAACTTATTATTAAAAGCACGGATGCTTGTATTATTAATCTATTTAATGCATTTTTGAAACCATTAGAGCAAGCCTTTGGAGAAGCCTCTTCTCATCTTCAAGGCAAGTTTCAAGGCAATCGTAGGGTTTCTGACAATATCAATTATCAACAACGACTCGATGCTATCGATTACTCCTTATCTCATGATGACGGTGTCCGTTATGATCAATATGATGAGGCTGATGTTATTTTAGTGGGGGTCTCACGGTGTGGTAAAACACCAACCAGCCTATATTTAGCGATGAATTTTTCACTCAAAGTGAGTAATTATCCATTGACTGAAGAGGACTTAGATAAAAATACATTACCTGATTTCCTTCTTAAGTATAAACACAAGCTTGTGGCACTGACTATAAAAGTAGTACCTTTAAGTAAAATACGCAGAGCACGCCGCCCCAACAGTGAATATGCTTCACTTCAGGTTTGTGAACGTGAAGTTAGAATTTCAGAAGCAATGTTTAAACATGCACAAATTCCTGTTTTTGAAAGCACGGATACGTCGATTGAGGAAATAGCGAGTAATGTCGTTCAATCAATGGAGTTAAGTCTAGGTGAAAGTAAATATTAATCGTAATAAAAATATAACTATAAATTAATAACGTGATGTGAACGAGGATTTAAATAATGACTGAGTATGTAGTGGAGCTAGACCAATTAAGCATGGATGATGTGGCCAGAGTGGGAGGCAAAAATGCTTCATTAGGCGAGATGCTACAAAACCTGGCGCCGTTAGGTGTGTCAGTGCCGGGTGGTTTTGCAACGACTGCTGATGCATATCGTGAGTTTCTTCTTCAAGATGGCTTGAAAGATAGAATTGCTGAACGTTTACATAACTTAGATATTGCAGATATTCCTGAGTTACAGGCTACAGGTAGTGATATTCGTCGCTGGATTAACGAAGTCCCCTTTCCTGCTGCAATGGAAAAAGCAATTGATACTGCATATACACAATTAGAAGAAGAATATGGTCAAGAGGCAACGTGGGCGGTACGTTCTTCGGCAACAGCAGAAGATTTACCTGACGCTTCATTTGCTGGGCAACAGGAAACATTCCTGAATGTATCTGGTTTAAAAAATATCAAACAATCCATTAGAGAAGTCTTTGCATCATTATTCAATGACCGCGCCATTTCATATCGTGAACATCAAGGTTTTGATCATGATGAAGTCGCGTTATCTGCAGGCATCCAGAAAATGGTGCGCTCTGATATCTCAAGCTCGGGTGTTGCTTTTAGTCTTGATACTGAAAGCGGCTTCCGTGATGTTGTGTTTATCACTGGTAGTTATGGCTTAGGTGAAATGGTAGTTCAAGGCGCTGTTAACCCTGATGAATTCTATGTGCATAAACAAACTTTAGCAGCAGGACGTCCATCAGTGTTGCGTCGTACCTTAGGACAAAAAGCGATCCAAATGATCTATTCTGGTGAAGCAGGTGACCCAGTCAAGACGGTTGATGTTGACCCTGAACAAAGGCTGTTGTTTTCTCTGAGTGATGATGAAGTAGAAACCTTGGCAAAAGTAGTTGTCACCATTGAAGAGCACTACAAACGACCAATGGACGTAGAGTGGGCAAAAGATGGAATTGATAACAAAATCTACATCGTGCAAGCCCGCCCTGAGACAGTGCAAAGTCAAGAAAAAAATGTAATTGAAGAATATGTCCTAAAAGAAAGAGGCGAAATATTAGCCGTTGGGCGATCTATTGGTAAAAAAATTGGTAAAGGTCGAGTCAGATTATTCAACAGTCTCGATCAAATGGATCAGTTTGAAGAAGGTGATGTTTTACTGACAGATATGACGGATCCTGATTGGGAGCCAATCATGAAAATGTCTTCAGCGATTATCACTAACCGAGGTGGTCGTACTTGTCATGCAGCAATCATTGCACGTGAACTCGGTGTACCAGCCGTTGTTGGTTGTGGTGATGCTACGGAACTAGTAGCTGATGGTTCTGAGGTTACGGTCTCGTGTTCAGAAGGTGATGAAGGCCAAGTATATACAGGCTTATTAGACTTTGACTATAACGTTCGACAGCTCAATGATTTGCCAGAGATCCCGGTTAAAGTAATGATGAATGTGGGTAATCCTGATCGTGCATTTAGCTTTGCTCAGTTACCCAATGATGGTGTTGGACTAGCGCGTTTAGAGTTCATCATTAACAATATGGTGGGTATTCATCCTAAAGCGTTAATCAATGCCGATAAGATGCCTGAAGATGTACAAAAAATCATTCGTGAAAAAACCACTGCTTATGGTGATCCTGTTGAATATTATGTCAGCCGTATAGTTGAAGGTGTATCAACAATTGCAGCTTCATTTAACCCTAAAAAAGTAATTGTTCGATTATCTGACTTTAAATCGAATGAGTATGCAAATTTGGTTGGTGGGCCTCAGTTTGAACCGCATGAAGAAAATCCAATGATTGGTTTTAGAGGGGCCTCTCGCTACATATCAGATGATTTTAGAGAATGTTTTGAGCTTGAATGCAAAGCAATGAAACGTGTTCGAGATGAAATGGGTTTTACCAATGTAGAGCTAATGATTCCATTTGTCCGTACAACAGCTGAAGCAGCAGCCGTCATTGAAATCATGAAAGAAAATGGCCTTGAGCGAGGTAAAAATGGACTGCGCATCATAATGATGTGTGAATTACCTTCTAATGCAGTATTGGCCTCTGAGTTCTTAGAGTTTTTTGATGGTTTTTCGATTGGGTCAAATGATATGACTCAGCTAACATTAGGGTTGGATCGTGATTCATCATTGATTGCTAACTCATTTGATGAACGTAACCCTGCAGTTTTAGCAATGTTAGATATGGCTATTACAGCTTGTAAAGATGCGGGTAAATATATTGGAATTTGCGGGCAAGGTCCATCCGATCATCCTGATTTTGCAAAATGGTTATTAGATAGGGGTGTCACCAGTATTTCTTTGAATCCAGATACTGTTGTTTCCACATGGCAAGATTTAGCAAATTAGATCTGAGAGTAAGATTTATATAAGTAGCTGACAAAGTAAGCAATAGTATTATGAAGATAATGTTATTGCTTACTGTTTATTATCTTCGATATTACTGACTTCTAGATCAGAATGGAAAAGGTCACTAGCTAAACTGATAGATATTGGGCTGAGCAATATCAGCGTTTATGGATGGAATAGTTAGCTGATTCAGATATAATGAAAATATAGATTGATCTAGGTCATAATCTGATTCGATCTCGATAGAACAGCAAACTGTAAGGTGTTATTATTTTCTTCAGACAGAATGACTTAGGAGTTTAAAATGCCACTTTCACATCATCCTTTAGTGCACGAATTTCCCGAATATAAAGACAAAATCCACGCACTAAAATCGAGCAATCAATTTTTTCATAATTTGATGGAGCGCTATGAGGCGGTTGATAAAGAAATTTTCAGGATCGAAAGTGGTGAACAACCGACCAGTGATGATTATGTAAATCACTTAGGAAAAGAAAGGTTAAACCTAAAAGATGGTTTGAGAAGAATTATAATTAATAACAAATAGTTAGATTGCTTATTTTTCTGTTTATTAAAGGTTTATTGGATTATAAAAGGCCATGAAACAATCATTGTTTCATGGCCTTTTTGTTAGTGCGTGCTTTTAGTGATACGATTTACTAAATACTAGTACTAACTCTGACTTCACAATTTACTCTGGTCGTGGTAATTTCACCTATTAGATTGTCTAATAGGTAGTACCAAATAGGTGCTCGCACTATCCGAATTAATAGAGAGAAGTATATGAGTAAGCATGAAATTAGCGCTCGAACAGCAGGTAAGAAACTGAAACTACCAAGATCTGTTGGCAAAGGTAGACAAGTTGAACCTCAGGCGTTAGCTGAAATTCAGGCTTTATTAGGTAACGAATCTCGCCAAAAAGATTTGTTAATAGAGCATCTGCACAAAATTCAGGATGCTTACCAACATATTTCTGCAAAACATTTAGTTGCTCTGGCCCGTGAAATGAAGCTCTCGAAAGCTGAAGTTTATGAAGTCGCTACGTTTTACCACCATTTTGATGTGATTAAAGAGGGTGAAACACCCCCTCCCGCCTTAACAGTTCGAGTTTGTGAATCACTTACCTGTGATATGTCAGGCGCACAAGAATTGATTGGTTCATTAGAAAATGGTTTGGGTGATGGTGTACGTGTTCAGCGAGTGCCTTGTATAGGGCGTTGTGATAAAGCACCTGTCGCTGTTGTAGGAATGAACCCTATAGAACATGCAGAAGTTGATGCGGTAATTAAGGCTGTCAATGAGAAAGCCATTGAACCTGAATTGCTTGAGGCAATTGAGTATGAAGCTTATCTCGAAACTGACGGTTATAAGACATATCAGTCTTGCGTAAATGGTATCTTTGATATCGAAAAAGTACTTGATGTAATGGACGATTCAGGTTTACGAGGACTGGGTGGTGCGGGTTTCCCTGCTGGTCGTAAGTGGCGAATTGTCCGCGATCAACCTGAGCCAAAATTGATGGCAGTGAATATTGATGAAGGCGAACCCGGCACCTTTAAAGATAAATATTACTTAGAGCGTGACCCGCACTGTTTCCTCGAAGGAATGTTAATTGCTGCTTGGGCAACCGGTATTCATGAGATCTACATCTACTTACGTGATGAATATGCTGCTATTCGTGGCATGCTTGAAACAGAGATTGCTAAACTTCAAGCCAACCCACCGGTAAAAAACTTACCAGAAATTCATTTAAGACGTGGTGCTGGTGCGTATATTTGTGGTGAAGAATCAGCCATGATTGAGTCAATTGAGGGAAAGCGTGGAATGCCTCGATTACGACCTCCATTTGTTGCTCAAGTAGGTTTATTTGGTCGCCCAACCTTAGAACATAATATGGAATCTGTTTATTGGGTGCGCGATATTTTAGAGAAAGGACCAAGTTGTTTGACTGACCATGGTCGAAATGGCCGTACAGGCTTACGTTCATTTTCTATCAGTGGACGAGTGAATAAGCCGGGTGTTCATCTAGCACCAGCAGGAATCACTATGCGAGAGTTGATTGCTGAATATTGTGGCGGCATGATTGAGGGCCATGAATTTTATGGTTACTTCCCTGGCGGTGCTTCAGGCGGAATTCTACCTGCATCAATGGGCGATATACCGTTAGATTTTGATACTTTAAATGAATATGGCTGTTTTATCGGCTCAGCAGCAGTTGTGGTGTTCTCTGATCAAGATAAGGCTAGGGACTTGGCTGTTAATGCGATGAAATTCTTTGAAGATGAGTCGTGTGGTCAATGTACGCCATGTCGTGTTGGTACAGCAAAGGCGGTTACTTTAATGGAAAATAAACACTGGGATCAGGACTTATTAGAAGAGCTTTCAGAGGTTATGATTGATGCGTCAATCTGTGGCCTTGGCCAAGCAGCTCCTAACCCAATTCGTTCTGTGATGAAGTATTTTCCTGACGAGTTAGCAGCAGGGGAGATTAAATAATGGCTATTAATCCTGAAGAAATACAACAAACTATTAATTTTACTTTAAATGGTGAAGCGGTTACAGCTTTAGAAGGCGATACATTACTTGATGTTGCCAAGCAGCAAGATATTGAAATTCCACATTTATGTTATTCAGAACGCGAAGGTTCAGATGGTAACTGTCGTGCTTGTGTGGTCGAAGTTGATGGTGAGCGTGTTTTAGCACCTTCATGTTGTCGTCAGCCTACTGAAGGCATGAATGTTCAATCGAATAGTGAGCGTGCGGTAAAGTCTCAAAAGATGGTATTGGAATTACTCAAATCTGATGTATCAGAAAAACCACACACATTAAATTCAGAGCTAGATTATTGGGCAAATAAATTAGATGTAGGTTTGCCACGGTTTGATGCACGGCATCAACCAAAATCAGATACGTCACACGCCGCGATTACAGTCAATATGGATGCATGTATTCAATGCACTCGCTGTGTTCGAGCATGTCGGGATGAGCAAAATAATGATGTTATTGGTTTGGCTATGCGTGGTACGCATACTCAAATTGTATTCGATCTTAATGATCCTATGGGCGAAAGCACTTGTGTTGCCTGTGGTGAATGTGTCGAAGCGTGTCCTACAGGGGCTTTAATGCCTGCTAATGAAGTAGGGCTGCTTGTACCTGATCGTAAGGTTGAATCTGGCTGTCCTTTCTGTGGTGTTGGTTGTCAAATGACCTACAACATTAAAGATGACAAAATTATTTATGTTGAAGGACGTGATGGACCGGCCAACCATGGACGATTGTGTGTAAAAGGGCGTTATGGTTTCGATTATGTTCATCATCCACATCGTTTAACTAAGCCATTAATCCGTCGTGACGATGCACCGAAATCAGCAGAGTTTTCGATGGATCCGAATGATGTTGATAAGATTTTCCGTGAAGCAACATGGGAAGAAGCCTTAGATCTTGCTGCGGGCGGATTTAAAACAATACGCGATGAGCAAGGTCCGAATTCCTTAGCAGGATTTGGTAGTGCTAAGGGGAGTAACGAAGAAGCCTACTTATTCCAAAAGCTAGTAAGAACCGGCTTTAAAACGAATAATGTTGATCACTGTACACGTCTTTGTCATGCCTCTTCGGTGGTTGCTTTATTAGAATGTTTGGGTTCTGGTGCGGTATCTAACCCTGTTTCTGATGTTGAAAAAGCAAAACCGATGAAATGAAGAGCAAGGCTAGAAGTGATGATATGGCAATTGATTTTAATTTGGCTTTTTGC